>JBIIBX010000085.1:0-6592 GCA_044239185.1 Schleiferiaceae bacterium
GCACCGGTATTTGAGAATTATGTTCGCTATCCGGAAAGAGCAGATTTCTTGGCGTTATTGGAGGCTGCAAAGCAAAAGAATGTGGTAGTGCTTACTGGAGACCGCCACCATTCGGAAACCAACCGGTTGGTTATGCCTTCCGGGAAGGAAATTGTAGAATACACTTCGTCGGCACTGTCTTCCAAGTTGTTTGCTCCAACAGCAAAAGAAGTTCAGGAAAACAAATGCCTGGATCCAGAAAGTGTCGTTACCGCTTTTACCTTCGGATGGTTGGAATTAACCTCGGACAATCAACTCGAAGTAAAGTATGTGGGCAAGAAGGGCGAAGTCCTTTGGAGCGAAGTACGCCAACTTCAGTGAGTTCAAGGGGGCGATTTTTTAGCAATCTGGACGAAGGCATGAACATTTCGCAGGGCTCCGGGGTTAAATTTTCATGGTATACACCTTAGAGCGAACCCAGCAATTGCCCATTTCCCTGGAGGAGGCATGGGATTTTTTTTCCAGTCCAGCGAACTTGAAAAAGATAACCCCTTCTTACATGGGTTTTGATGTAATGGGAGAAATCCCTGAAAAGATGTACCCAGGTCTGTTTATTCATTACAAAGTTCGGCCTCTTCTTGGGATTCCCATGAATTGGACAACCGAAATTACCCATGTACGGGACTTCTCGTATTTTGTAGACGAACAACGGGTTGGCCCCTATTCCATTTGGCACCACGAGCATTTCTTTGAGGCCATTCCCGGCGGCGTAGCCATGAAGGACCGCGTATCCTACCTCATTCCTTTTGGTCCCCTCGGGGATTTGGTGCACCCCTGGTTGGTGCGGCCCAAATTGGAAGAGATTTTTGCTTTTCGCTTTCGCGCTGCAGAAGACCTTTTTGGCGTGTTCCCTTCAACCGAGAACGCCGGAAATTCTACCTTTGCCTTGTGAGTTCCTCCGACTTTGTCAACCCCATCGATGCGGATAAAACCGCGGAAAATCCGGGACTCCTCCCCTATGCCCACCACGTCGGAAGCCCTCCCATCGTTCCAACGGATGCTGGAGCTTTAGCGCTGCAGGGCCAAAATGCCATGTCGTGGCAGACCGATGTCCAGATGGAACAAATTCGGAGCCAAATGGAACTCCTGGCCAGCCAGGCTACTGCCATTCAACGGCGGAAAGAGCTTGCGTCCTGGATCTATCAAGCCCGAATGGGATTCAAACCGGTTATGCTTCAGGTTTACTTTCTTTATCAAACCGAAGACGAATACGTTCTTCGCATGGTTTCCCCCGAAGAATGGACCGGTTCTACCCGAAATCCGGGTCAATTTGTCCACGCCGTTCGTCTTCTCCCCGATTCAACGTGGGACATTGTGCCATGGAAGTAGAAGGAATTTCTTTTTTGTTTCGGGGTCCTAAGGCACCGGTTGCTGATCAAAAGGTGCCCTGCTTTGTTTTGCTGCATGGTTACGGGAGCAACGAGCAGGATCTGTTTGCTTTTGAAAAGATGCTCCCAGCGAACAGTGCCGTATTCTCCTTGCGGGCTCCTTTGTCTTTGGATCAGGGCGGTTTTGCCTGGTTTTCCATCGATTTTACCCAGCCCCGAGAGCGTTGGTCCAACACCGAACAAGGCCATTCTTCTCGGGACCAGGTACTTCGGTTTATTGCTAAGATGGGCGAACACGTTGGTTTGGACCTGCATCGCCCAGTCTTGATGGGATTTTCCCAGGGATCGATTCTTTCACTGTCTGTACTTTTAGAACAACCGCTTGCTATTCAGGCCGTTGCCGCATTTTCGGGGTACTGGAATCGGGATTTAAATGCGTCCCAATTGCCTGCTTCCTGTCCACCGGTCTGGGCCTCCCACGGGGAACAAGACCAAGTCATCCCTATTGCTTGGCCGGATGCCACCTACGATCAATTGAAAAAGGCCACAAATATCAACCTGGAGTACCACCGCTTTCCCTGGTTGGGCCACGGAATAGACGCAGATGCGTTTAATTCTTTTCGTCTGTGGATGAATAACTTGGATTGGTCCATTTAAACAACCCATATAAGCTTAGTAGGGCCAAGAGTGCGTAGAGCCCGGCAAAGGCATAAAGTCCTCTTTCCCATGCCGTCCAGACGCTGACCGCGTTGGCTCCTATCCAAATGATCCAGGCATCCATTTTTCGGTTTGCATCCAGCCAAGTGGCCCAGGTGCCCGCCGCGAAAAGCGCTGTATCAAGCAAGGGCATGCTGCTCCACGGGGCCAATACGATTCCCACCAACGCCCACAGGGCCAGAAAAAGTCCTGCATAACGAAATCGCTCTGAGCCTGATAGCCACGAGGGACGTGGAAGGGAATCGGCAGCATACCTCCGAGCACGGTTCCATTGCCACCACCCCACAGCGCCCACTACCGCGTAAACTGCCTGCAGCAATGCCTCGGCGACCAAGCCCACCTCGTAGTAAGGCCAGATAGCCAGCAACGTCCCTGCAATCCCTGCCGGCCAAGCATACGCCTTTTGGTAGGCAAGGGCGACCACAAAAAAAACGGTGAGTACCGAAGAAATAAATTCCAGGGTACCCACCGCTTAGCGATATCGTAAAAATTATTTAACCAAGGACTGCACCAAGTCAGCCGCCTCTTTCAAGGCAATGGCGGAATACACTTTCAGACCGCTGGAGTCGATCAAGGCTTTTGCCTCCTCTGCGTTGGTTCCTTGCAAGCGAACAATGATGGGAACGGGGATTTCGCCGATGGAACGGTAGGCATCCACAATGCCTTGTGCCACGCGGTCGCACCGGACAATTCCTCCAAAAATATTCACCAAAATCGCCTTGACATGTTGGTCGCGCAAGATGATGCGGAAGGCGGTTTCCACACGCTTGGCATCGGCTGTACCGCCTACGTCCAAGAAGTTAGCGGGGCTACCACCGGCCATTTTGATGATGTCCATGGTGGCCATGGCCAGACCGGCTCCGTTCACCATGCAGCCCACGTTGCCGTCGAGTTTCACAAAGTTCAATCCTGCTTCGCCGGCCTCCACTTCGGTGGGGTCTTCCTCGCGCAGGTCGCGCATAGCGGCAATCTCGGGGTGGCGGAACAAGGCGTTGCCGTCCAAGGAAACCTTGGCATCCACCGCAATGATTTTGTCGTCCGAGGTTTTCAGAACGGGGTTGATTTCAAACAAAGAGGCGTCGATGGAAACGTACGCCGTGTACAAATTTTGAACGAAAGCGACCATTTCCTTAAATGCCCCGCCGGTGCAACCCAAGTGCGTTGCGATTTTGCGGGCTTGAAACGGCTGAAGACCCACGGAAGGATCTACGGACTCTTTGAAAATGCGCTCGGGCGTGTGCTCGGCCACTTCTTCGATGTCCATTCCACCTTCGGTGCTGTATACAACCGTGTTCACGCCTTTTTGGCGGTCCAACAGGACGGAGATGTAAAATTCTTTTGTTTCGCTGGGACCGGGGTAATACACGTCTTCCGCGATGTAGACTTGGTGTACTTTCTTGCCCTCGGGAGGCGTTTGGGGAGTGATAAGCTGCATGCCCAAGATGGCCTGCGCCTTCTCGCGAACCTCGTCCAAGTTCTTGGCCAATTTCACGCCTCCGCCTTTTCCGCGACCACCTGCATGGATTTGGGCTTTCACAACAAACCAACCGGTTCCGGTCTCTTCCGCCAATTTTTTGGCAGCGTCAACCGCTTCGTCGGGGGTTTGGGCTACCAATCCGCGCTGGGTGCGCACACCGAAGCCACTCAATAACGATTTTCCTTGGTACTCGTGCAGGTTCATGGTTCTTGCTTTTTCAGGTTGCAAAGGTAGGTTACCTTTGGCAAATGAACGTTCCCTTGCTGGTCGCTACGGGCCTAAAAAAACGCTACGGAACCGTGGAGGTTCTGCGCGGAGTCAACTTGGAGGTGGCCTCCCAGGAATTGGTTGCCGTACTGGGAGCATCCGGATCAGGCAAAACGACCTTGCTCAATCTTTTGGGAAGCCTGGATCAGCCCGATGCAGGCTCCCTCACTTTCCAAGGCGCGCCCTACCCCACCACCGCCAAAACCCAGGATGCGTTTCGGCTTCGGTCGGTCGGTTTTGTTTTTCAGTTTCACAACCTGTTGCCCGATTTTACGGCGTTGGAAAATGCGGCCATGCCCGGATTTCTGGCAGGAGTTGGAAAATCAGAGGCTTTGGAACGAGCCGAAGAATTGCTGCGTGCTTTTGGCCTCCAAGACCGGTTGCACCACAAGCCCAATGCCCTTTCCGGCGGAGAACAGCAGCGGGTGGCGGTTGCGCGGGCACTCCACAACCGACCGGCCCTCCTTTTGGCCGACGAACCCTCGGGAAATTTGGATGCCGGAAATGCAGAAGCCTTGCACCACTTGCTCCGACAAGCCGTGGCCGAATGGCACGTAGGTGTGGTGGTGGTTACCCACAGCGCGTCCATGGCCGCTTTGGCGGACCGAAAGGTCTACCTCGAAGAGGGAATAATGCGTTGATGCCGTGTTAAATACCAACGAGTTGCGCGATTTCCTGAACGAGAAAGCGGCTCAATACGAACATCCCAATTTTCTCCCGGAAGACCCGGTCTCCTTCCCAAGAAAATATGCAGATTCTCCGCAGGACGCGGAAATCGCTGGTTTTTTTGCCGCCACGTGGGCATGGGGGCAGCGAAAGTCCATCTTGGCCAGCCTGGATCGGCTTTTTGCCCACATGGACCATGCCCCGTATGCCTTTATAACAGAAGCAAGCGCCAAAGAGTGGTCTGTTTGGTCGGGAGGACACCGAACCTTTCTTCCGGAAGATGGACGGGCTTTTTTCAAAGCACTCCGAACGCTCTATGCGCAAGCTCCGTCGTTGTCTACCTATTTTGCGCCGATGGAATCGGAGTCCGATTATTTTGCGGCCATTGATCGCTTCCGGTTGGCTTTTTTAACGGCAGCTGAGGCACCTCCTCGCGTAGCCAAGCATGTGGCTTCGCCCGCTTCCGGTTCAGCGGCCAAACGTTTGCACTTGTACCTGCGGTGGATGGTTCGTCCCGCTGCTGGAGGCGTGGATTTGGGCCTCTGGAGCCACTTGCCCAAAAGCAAACTCAGCCTCCCCCTGGATGTGCATACCGGGAGAGTAGCCCGTTCCTTGGGACTTTTGACCCGAACCGCCAGCGACGCCCGTGCGGTAGAAGAACTGGACCGAGCGCTCCGAACCCTGGATCCGATGGATCCGGTGAAATACGACTTTGCCCTCTTTGGTTTGGGCGTTGAGCGGTACTTTTAACGCATGGAATCCCGCGCTCCTTTGGCCGAACGCCGACGCCCTACGTCTCTCGCTGAAATGGTGGGCCAGGCGCATTTGGTGGGGCCGCAAGGCGCCTTAACCGCCTCTATTGCCGCAAAACGCCTGCCTTCCCTCCTGCTCTGGGGGCCTCCGGGCGTCGGGAAAACGACTTTGGCCCTTTTGATGGCCGGTGAAACGGGTATGTCCTTTTCTGCGCTGAGCGCCATTTCGTCGGGCGTGAAAGAAGTGCGCGACGTCCTGCACCAAGCCGAGCAAAATTCCCTGTTCCGCTCCACCAACGGGCATTTGCTGTTCATCGACGAGATCCACCGGTTCTCCAAGGCGCAGCAAGATGCCTTGCTGGCGGCGGTGGAAAAAGGGGTGGTCACCTTGATTGGAGCCACCACCGAAAATCCCAGCTTCGAAGTGATACCGGCCTTGCTTTCCCGGTGCCAACTCTACGTGCTTAAGTCGCTGTCTGACGACGAATTGCGCCAATTGACGGAACGCGCCGTGGCCCAAGACGACTACCTAAAATCCCTTTCTGTTTCCATTCGGGAGTGGGACATGCTCTTGGCGTTGGCCGGGGGCGACGGTCGGAAAATGCTCAACCAGACCGAATGGGTCTTGGAACAGGCCGAAGCACGGGGGGTATCCGAAGTGGACAATGCGTTTGTGGAGTCCGTCGGTTCTCGGCTGGTGGTTCAGTACGACAAGGGAGGCGAAGCCCACTACGACATGGCTTCTGCCCTCATCAAAAGCATCCGCGGGTCGGATCCCGATGCCGCCCTGTATTGGGCCGCTCGGATGTTGGTGGGCGGCGAACCGCCCGCGTTTATCGCCCGACGCCTGGTTATTTCCGCTTCGGAAGACATTGGAAACGCCAACCCCAATGCCCTGGTTTTAGCCAACGCCACGTTTGATGCCGTCGAGAAACTGGGCATGCCTGAGGCCCGCATTCCCTTGGGTCAGTGCATTGTTTACCTGGCCTCGTCGCCCAAAAGCAACGCGTCGTATTTGGCCATGGATGCGGCGATGGCGGCTGCGGAAGCCACAGCCCAAGCATCGGTGCCGCTGCATTTGCGCAACGCCCCTACCCGAGCGATGAAAAATTTGGGATATGGGGCGCACTACGAATACCCCCACGATCATCCCGGTCATTTTGTGTCCCAGAACTACTTTCCCGACCAAGTCGCCTCTCCCCTCTACTACATGCCCGCGGACAACGCGAAAGAACACGAGTTTAAACGGTTTTTAAAGCATTGTTGGCCTGATCGTTACAACGATTAACCAAATTTTTACTTTGATTTAATCAGCATTTCGGTACGCCGGTTCAACGCCCTGCCTT
>JBIIBX010000212.1:0-2537 GCA_044239185.1 Schleiferiaceae bacterium
AGTGCTTTCTTGACCGATTCCGCTCGGCCCTGGCTCAATGCCCGGTTGTAGGCGGCGGCTCCTTGGTTGTCGGTATGGCCCTCCAACACCAAGTTCACTTTCGGATTGACAGACAGCCACCGGGCTACGGCATCCAATTCGCTGGTTGCCACGGGTTGAATCCGGGTGGAGTCGGTCTGGAACAGGATGTTCTGCAAAACCACGCGTTGGTTGTCTTCCAAGGGTACTAGGCGGTACGTCTTTTCGATCCGCGCGCCGATGGCTCCTACTTCAAAACGATCTGAGACCAGGTTGTATCCGGGGGCAGCCACTTGGAGGGAATACGACCGCTGCGGGAGCAACCCCGTGCTGTAGCGCGGCCCTTCGAAGTCGGTTCCTTGGAAGAGGCGGTTGGCCTCAAGCCGCCACGAGGCGCGCACCGGTTTACCTGTGCGGTCGTCGAGGGCGACGGCTTCGAACCACTGAATAGGCTCGGGCTGAACTTCCACCGGAAGTCCGTATCCAAAAAGCCGAATGCCCCGGTTTTCGTACAATCCCCCGCGGCCCATGTAGCCCGTTTTGCCATCGGGAGATACGGCCAAGCCGAAGTCGTCCTGGGTGCTGTTGATGGGGTATCCCATGTTGGTGGGCTCGCCCCAGGTCCCGTCGGGGGAACGTCGGGAAACAAAAAGATCCAAGCCCCCCATTCCCAGGTGGCCGTCGGAAGAAAAGTAGAGGGTGTTGCCGTCGGCATGGAGACGGGGGCAAATGTCGTTGTAGGGGGTGTTCACCTTGCCGGGAAGAGGCTTGGCGCGGGTCCAGGTGCCGTCGTCCCGGAGGGTGCTGTAGAACAGGGTGGACTGGTTTTTGTCGCGCTCGGGAGCCCGAACAAAGAGCAAAAGGCGGCCGTCGGAAGACAAGGTGGGTTGGGTCTCCCACTGGGGGGTGTTCAAGCTATCCCCTAAGGAAAAGGCCTCGGACCAGCCCTTGGACGTCCAAACGGCGCCGTAGAGGTCGCACGAACCCTTTCCTTCCGGCCGGTCGCACCCGGCGAAGACCAGGTAACCGCCGTCGCCCCGAATGGCCACCGCTCCTTCGTTGAAAGAAGTATTGACTTTGCCGGGGAGAAGTTGGGGCACGGTCCACCCCCCTCCTTTCTTCATGCGGCTGTAGAAGAGGTTTTCGTCGTAGGGAGCGCGGGTGTCGTTCTTGCCGGTAAAGAGCAAAAGCGAGTCAGCTGCCACAGGAACGGGGAAGTAGTTCAGTTCCATGCGGTTGATGGTATCGCCTAAATCCAAGACCGTATAGGGCAAGGGATGGGCCACGGCGCGGGCGGCAAAAGCGGCCGTGGGCTGCATGCGTTCGGCCATTTTTCGGATGGACGTTCCGGGTTTTTCGAGCTTTATGCACACTTGAAAAAGCGAATCCGCCTCCGAAAAACGTTCGTTTTTGTGAGCGAGTTGCCCCCAGCGCAGCAAGGCGATGTTCCCGGCTCGGTGTTTTTCAAAGGCCTGGCGATACGCTGAATAGGCCGAATCCAGGGGGCCTTTCACCGAGTAGACATCCCCTTTCAACAGGGCAGCGGCTCCGTAGGTGGGGTCCTTGGCCAGCGCCTTTTGCGTCCAAGCCACGGCTTGTCCGTATTCTTTGGCATAGGCAGATGCTCGGGCCTTCTCAAAATAAACGACGGCCTTCTTGTTTTGAGCCACGGCGCAAGGAAGGGCCCAGAGGGCAAACAGAACCAGGACCAGGGGCCAGCGAATCGAACGTTGCATATTCCTGCAAGTTAGTGCGGGAAAAGGGTTCTTGTGGAAGGGAAATTCGTACCTTTGCACCTTGATTCCGGAGCCTATGAATGACCAAGCCTATCAGCAGGTCAGCCAAGTTTTTACGGACTTTTTGGAGGCCAACGGGCAGCGAAAAACGCCCGAACGCTACGCCATACTCAAAGAAATTTACGCCAGCGACGAGCATTTTGGCATTGAGGCCTTGTACCTCACCATGAAATCCAAGAACTACCGGGTGAGCAGAGCCACCCTGTACAACACCATGGAACTCCTCTTGCTCTGCGGATTGGTGCGCAAACACCAATTTTCGCAAGGGCAAGCCTTGTACGAAAAGAGTTATTTCAACCGCCAACACGACCACCTGATTCTAACGGACACGGGCGAAGTGAAGGAATTTTGTGATCCGCGCATTCAACAAATCAAATCGACCATCGAAGAGGTCTTCGGGGTAGAAGTTACCGGCCATTCCCTGTACTTCTATGCCAAAACAAAAACACCATGAACGTAGACGTATTGCTTGGGCTCCAGTGGGGCGACGAAGGAAAAGGAAAAATTGTGGACGTGCTTACCCAGCAGTACGACGTAGTTGCGCGGTTTCAAGGCGGCCCCAATGCGGGCCACACGTTGGAGTTCAACGGGATTAAGCACGTGTTGCACACCATTCCGTCGGGAATTTTTCACGAAGGAGTGGAAAACCTAATTGGCAATGGCGTGGTGATTGACCCGTTGGTATTTTCGGTGGAGCTGGAAAAATTGGCTTCGGTGGATCCT
>JBIIBX010000052.1:0-9105 GCA_044239185.1 Schleiferiaceae bacterium
GTGGGAACATAGCCCATGCCAATGGAAATTGACAAGGAGGGCGAGGGCGAACCGGAGGTGACCTCTCCAATGGTGTTGCCCGCTTCGTCGAGGATGGGGTACCCGTGGCGGGCAACGCCCCGGTCTTGCAGGACAAAACCGACCAGCTTGCGTTTAGGGCCCTGGGCCTTTACCTCTTCCAAATGGGTCTTTTGGATAAAGTCTTTGGTAAACTTGGTGATCCAGCCCAAGCCGGCTTCTAAGGGGTTGGTGGTGTCGTCGATGTCATTTCCGTAGAGGCAATAGCCCATTTCCAGACGGAGGGTGTCACGCGCACCCAATCCTGCGGGAACTGCTCCGGCGTCCAAGAGGGTTTTCCAAACGGTTTCGGCGGCGTTGTTGGGCAGGTACAACTCAAATCCTCCTGCACCGGTGTACCCTGTCGCAGACAGAATAACACCGGGGAAACCCATCAATTCCCCTTCGGCAAAGGTGTAGTAGGCCAGAGAAGATAAACCAACCACGGTATGCGGCTGCAACAGGGCGGCGGCTTGAGGCCCTTGCAGGGCGAGCAACGACCACGCGTCCGATTGGTTCTCCATCTTCACGTCAAAAGAGCCCACCCATTGCTGCAGCCATGCCCAGTCCTTGTCGATATTGGACGCATTGACCACCAGGAGGTACCGCGCTTCTCCGCGGCAGTACACCAAGAGGTCGTCCACGATGCCACCGTCGGTGTTTGGGAGGCAGGAATACTGGACCTTACCGGGGACCAATTTGGAGACGTCGTTGCTGGTGACGTACTGCAGAAAAGCCAGGGCGTCCGGGCCTTCCACGGTGAATTCGCCCATGTGGGAAACGTCAAAGAGGCCAGCGGCTTGGCGCACGGCATGGTGCTCCTGCATCAATCCGGCGTACTGGACGGGCATTTCGTAGCCCGCAAACGGAACCATTTTGGCGCCCATCGCGCGGTGTACGTCGGTAAGGGCGGTGGTTTTTAAGGTTTCCATAGAAGTCTTTTTACAAGGGTTGGGGTTAAGTTGGGGTGCGTTCGGTTACCCGTGTACGCGGTCGGGGCGATCAAAAGTGGCCATTAGTCCCTCTTCAAATTGAAGCAGAGAAGCCCACAGGGGGTCCACCAGATCCCGGCTGGCATAGTTCCGGGCAAGGCGCAAAAACAAGGTGTAATGCCCCGCTTCGGAGGCCATTAAATTTCGGTAGAAACGGGCCAATTCAGCATCCTCCAAGGTCTCGGAAAGGACCCGAAACCGCTCGCAGCTGCGGGCTTCTATGAGTGCCGCAACCAGCAAACGGTGTACCAAGCGCAACGAACGGTCCTTGGTTTGGGGAAAGAACTGGATCAAGGCCCCTGCATATTCGTCTTTTCGCTCCCTGCCCAAGGCAAAACCGCGTTTTACAATTTGCTGGTGCACCAATTCAAAATGGCTCATTTCTTCGCGGGCCAAGGCCGCCATTTCTTGAACCAATTCGGGGAGTTCGGGGTAGGTAATGAGGAGCGAAATAGCCGTGGATGCCGCCTTTTGTTCGCAGTACGCGTGATCCGTCAGAATATCTTGCAAATGGTGCTGGGCGGCCGAGGCCCAACGCGGGTCCGTAGGTAATTTCAGGCCTAACATGCTGCAAAAGTACGCCCCATTGCCCCGAATTTGATTACCTTTCGGTGTGAAAAAGCGGCTCTTTTATGCACTTTTTGCCGTCTTAGCGCTTGTTTTTTGGGGCGATTTGCGGTGGTCGGACCGTACAGATTCCGAGGCGCTCTTTATGCCCGGACTGCGTGAAGAAGGCCGTTTGAAGGCTGTGTTTGTACCCGACTTTGGTGTTTTTCGGATTCAAGAAGGGTTGCCCACCGGTTTTGACTTCCAGTTGCTCAAGTGGTTTGCCGACGAAGCAAATCTCCACTTGGATATCTCCTTTGCCCCTACCCGACTGGCGGCCTTGGACAGCGTTCGGAGCGGAAAAGCCGATGTGGCCTGTGGAAACTTGGTGGCGCAGGACGCCGTCGGAATGCGGTTTGGAAAGCCCTTGTGGAGCGGCCCGCTGTATTGGATGTCCACCGAACGGGAAACCCTCTCCCCAAAAGACACCCTGATCGTGTTGGGCAATTCCCCGACCAACGAGGTTCTTTCGGCATGGATGCTCGAAAATCCGGACCTTCCGCTAACGGTCCGATCGGCTTCGGCCAACTTGTTTACGTCCTTTTTGCGCCAAAAGCGTTCCCAGCCGGGGCAAATTGGCGTCGCTCCGAAGTGGATGGCGTTGGCGTGGAAGTCCAAAAACCGAAAAGGGTATGTGGGTGCCTTCCCCGGTACCCAAGTGGAAATTGGATGGGCTTTCCGGGCAGAAAGTGTGGCACTGGAAACCCAACTGAGCGACTGGTTGGTACGTAAAAAATCCAGCCGTCGGTACCGGCATTGGTTTCAAACCCACTATGCACGGGGATCGTTTGGGCCGGGATCCCACCGAATCAGCTCCATCGATTCTTGGGCCCAGAAGTGGGCCCGTCCCGTTCCTCCGTACGACGCCGCATTGGTCCTGGCTGTTGCCTACCGCGAAAGCCGATTTCACCGGACAGCGGTATCCCCGGCTGGAGCATTGGGCTTGATGCAGTTGATGCCGCGCACAGGGAAAAAATTCCTTCCCCCGGGCGGCGACTTGCACCAACCTGAAAGCAACCTGCGAGCAGGGATTCAGTACATGGCCTTTTTGGACGATTTCTGGGACAAAAAGGGAGTTCCTTTGCCGGACCGTTTGCACTTTGTTTTGGCCTCCTACAACACCGGCCCTGCGCCTGTGGTTCGTGCGCACCGCTCCGCCAAGAACAAGGGATTGGATCCCAAGAAATGGCACGGTCACGTGGAGAGCGTTTTGCGCAGCCCCGGGCGTCGGTATGCCCGTGAAATATCCGAATTGGCGCTGTGTTACCGGGCGTACATGCAGGTTTTAACGTTTATTCCCAACGAAGAAACGATTAAAACTGGAAGTAGATAAAGGGCTGAGAATCTGCCGTCATCACCTGGTACATAAACAAAAGAGACAGCAGAGCTGCCAGGCCCTGACCCCATACGGGCCATTTGGAAAAGCGACGTCGGTACGCCGCCTTGATGGGTTCAGGAATCCAGTGGATCAGCATTCCTGCAGCAAACACACCCAGCGGTTTCCAAAAGCCCAGAACGATGTCATCGAGCAGGTGCCATTGCATGTTGGAAGTCATGCGGCCAACAATCTGCATGGATGTTTCCCACGTAGGGGAGCGAAACCAGATGCGGGTGAATGAGATAAACAGGAAGGTCACTGCCACTCCAAATACACGCGCCACCGCGTGATTCGCATTGTACGGCCGAATGCGTTTCCACGCCTTGTGCACCACCAGCCCGGCGCCGTTCAATCCGCCCCACAACACAAAATTCCACGATGCCCCGTGCCAAAAACCGCCCAGGAGCATGGTCAACATCACGTTGATGTTGGTGTTGACCCGGGTCCTAAAGCGTTCCGACTTTCGGTACAACGCATAGAAGACGGCCACCAATGCGGCCATTCCCCAGGATACCCAGTACGAGTCTGCCGCAACAGCAATTCCAAGCAACCCCAAAAAGGCGAGCCCAAATGACATCCAGGTGCCCGTGCGGTTGCCGCCCAAGGGGATGTACACGTAGTCTTTGAGCCAGCCGCTTAAAGACATGTGCCACCGCTGCCAAAAAGCCCCAACGTCCGTTGCTTTGTAGGGCGAGTTGAAATTTTTGGTCAGGGTGAATCCCATCCACAGGGCAATGCCAATGGCTACGTCGGTATATCCCGAAAAATCGGCATACACCTGCAACGAATAACCCAAGAGGGCCAAGAGCGTTTCTACACCCGAATACAACGTAGGTTGCGCAAACACCCGGTCAATAAAATTGACGGCAATGTAATCCGCTAAGAAAACCTTTTTTAACAAGCCATTGAGAATCCAAAACAGACCCAATCCGAAGGTTTTGCGGTCTACCTCGTAGGGTTTGTACAATTGAGGAATAAAATCCGACGCACGGACGATGGGACCGGCGACCAGCTGCGGAAAAAAGCTGATGTAAAACCCAAAATCCAGGGGGTTGCGAACGGCTCGGATGTGCTTTCGGTACACATCGACGGTGTAGGAAATGCACTGAAAGGTATAGAAGGAAATACCCACGGGAAGGGCAATGCGGTCAATGGGGAAGTCGGTTCCAAAATGCGCGTTGGACCACAAGGCGTAGTGGGGAATGGGGCGCCAATCGATGCCCGCCAAATCCTTCACAACGTCGGCAAAGAAATAGACGTACTTGAAGTAAAACAGGACGGTCAAATTGATTATCACGCTTGCCGCAACCAAGGCCACCCGGACCGGTTGTTTTGCGGTTTGTTCTATCCAACGGGCCAAGGTGTAATCCACGCCTGTGGAAAAGAGCAACAAGAAGAAGAAAAAGTAGCTGGTCTTGTAATAGAAATAAAGACTAACTACGAACAAATAGGCATTCCGGAGGGCCATTCGGCGCTGCACCAAGGCAAAACCAACCAAAACAACCGCAAAATAGGCCCAGAAAAAAACACTGACGAAGTTCAGCGGCTGGGTTGGATCAAACAGCAAATGGGAGAAGAAATCGCGCATGTTCAGCGGGCTAAATGTTCGTGGTAGGCAGACTCCAGGGCGTCGCCCAACCAGCGGGCTTGCAGCGCATAGCCTTCGCGGGTGAGGTGAACACCGTCTCGGTTGGCCAGTCCGTCCCGCATCCAGCGGTAAATGGACCCTTGACCACCCATCAGGGCATGAAAATCCCACACGGCTGCCTGGTTGCGTCGGGCTAGGCGGTACATTGTAGCCACGGCCAAAGGCGTGTTTCTGTTCAGAGCGCCGTTGTACAAGCAGTCGTTGTTGGTCAAGAATACAAAGGAACAACGGGGGTTAACAGCCTTGATTTGAGCCATTAGAGCCTCGTAGCGAATCCGGTATGCCACGGTGTCAAACTGGCCGTACGGCCCGTGCGCATCGTTGATACCTATGCCAAAAATAACCAGGTCCGGTGCCAAAGCTGGCCACTGCCAGGTGGCCCGATCCGCTTTTAAATAGGAATGGGTGGCCGCTCCGTTTACGCCAATGGCGTGGTACTTCAGCCCAATGGTATCCGTGATCAACTGGATGCCTTCCAACGAGAAAAATCGCTGCTGGGACGACGTCGCCACCGTTTTTACCCGAACGGTATCCTGCAATTTGCGGTAATGGGCCTCAACGGCTCCCAAGTCGGGCCTGTAAACGACCGAATCCGGCTGGGGCGTGAATTGGGGCACAAAGGAAGAATCCGCAGTTCGGTAAAAAACGCGGGCAATTTTAAACGAATACGGCTGGGTTTTTCCGAACACAGCGAACCACGCTCCCGGTTCGCGGGTGACGGCCCGGATGCCGCTAACCCCCCAGGGACCTTGGTGCTGCGGAACCGCGCACCGCTGCCCTTTCCACGTACCACCGGACTGCACCCCGTAGGATGACGGATTGTTGCTGCCAGCCAAGGCGAAGGGAAACAAAAAACCGCGCTCCCCTGCCAACCCCGGGGCCCAAGACTGCAGGTGGTTTCTAAGCGCATCGGTCAGCATTCCGGCTTGCACGTGCGAACCTCCCACATGCACCACGTTGACCGACCGATTCCCTTCAAAAACCAATGCGTCTAACGACCGAAAAAAAGGTTCCAATGCAGTATCCCCTGCGGGCATCCACAACCGGTTGGGCACTTGGGGGGTGGTTTGGGCATGCACAGGTAGCCAGCAGAAAATTCCCTGCATGGCCAACCAGGCCGCCAAAAGCCTTCCAAGAAAAGGCTTAGTTCCCATCCAAACCGTCGTTTTGCAGTTGGGCCTCCAAGGCCTTAACAATGCCCTCGCCCGCTTTGCGGGAACCACTGGGCGTAAAATGGATGTAGTCGGGACCGGCCAAGGGCGGATTGCTTTCTTCCACCCATTTTCGCATGGAGCCCGGCCCGCCCATAAATGCATAGGTGTCGAAGTACCCCACTCCCTCGTCGAACGCGGCCTTTTTCAGCGCATCCCGAACCTTTTCCAAATTGGGAAAAGTAACATATTCCAAATCGACTTTGTGGCACATGTCCGACGGTCCAATGAGTACAATCGAAGCATCCGGACATGCTTTTTTGAAGAGGCGAATTTGCAGGGCGATGGAACGTCCATAGCGGTCCACGGCGGCTTGGTCTTTGACATGCGGAACGGCATTCCCTCCAAATTGCAGCAACACCAACCCCACTTTTTCTCGGCCCAGCGCTTGGCTAAAATGAGCGCGATCCATTCCCGTGAACGTCACCCCTGCTGCTCCGCGCATGGCTATGTTGTCCACGGATATTCCCTGATTTCCATCGAATGAGATCCCGTGGGCATCCGGACTGTCTGTCCCTTCCAGTTCGAAGCGAATTTTTCGGGGGGTAGCGGTCAGTTTCCATGTATCGGAATCCATTCCTTCAACGGGCGTCCAAATGCGAACAGAATGCAGGGTGTCGTTGAAATACGTGCGAACCGCCAATGGTGCCCGCAAATTGCCGTACGAAAAGGTGATTTTTCGGAACGTTCGGGCCTTTCCGTAGGCGACGTTGGACGGACGAAATTCGAGCCACGCCTCCACCGTATCCGAACCCATTGGTCGATCCGCCGGCACAAAACGGGCCATCAACCCCTGAAGACCGTATTGCTTGCTCTTTACCCGAGAACTGGGGGGACCGTAATGGGTGTACCGACGCCAGTTGGAGCTTGCCGTGTGTTGAATGCTGAAATTCGGCACAAAAGGGAACACGGGCTGGAGAGAGGGTCCTTCTCCTGCAAAGCGCTTTTGAAAATATTCCCGCAACAAGCAGGTCATTCGGTCGCCTTCAATCTGCGAATCGCCGTAATGCAGCACGCGGAGGCTTCCTCCACTTTGGGACATTTCTTCCAACGCCGAAATGAACAACCGAAGTCCACTGGAATCACCGGGAGCAAATTGTAGGCGATCGGCCTCCGCCAGGGAGCGCAAGGCTTCGGGGTTCCCAGTTACATCCTTCAAATTGAGGGTTGTGTCTACGGCTTGATCCAGCGATTCTCCAGCAAGCCTGTTTGTGCCCGATGCAAACAAAGACTGCCAACGAGGAATTTTCAGGCCCAATCCGGGAATTTCCCCGCTTGGAAAAATTGCCATCAAGAGTCCCATGGCCGCAGCAACGCTGCAAATAAAGAGCAAGGCCCGAGTGGGTTTTACAGGGGAATCCATAGAATCTGACCGGGATAGATGGTGGTTTTACCTTTGTTGATGCGTACCAACTCCGCTTCGGATGTTGTCGGGAATTTTTTGGCAATTTTCCACAAACTGTCTCCGTTTTTTACGACATACCGCACCTTCTTCGGCACCGAGGAAGGCACGGGAGGAGCTGATGGGGTTTGCGTGGCAGGGTGCGATGCCGTTGCCACCGTTGGAGGCGTTCCTGCGGAAAGAGGGACTGTCCCCAGGGATTGTTCGGTCAAAACGGGGGCTCCTTCCGTCCGTATCGACGCGGCCGCGAAAGCCAAATGGGCTTGCAAAATGGCTTCTCTGCTCCAACCGGGTTTTGCTGCAGGCGCCGTACGGCCTTCGAACTCCTTGATCCGAAGGACATCCACATTTTTCGCACAGGGATCAGCCGCCCACCGTTTGGCTGTTCGTGCGGCAAAAGAGGGAGAAACGGCCACCGCAATGTCCGCAAGAGCCGAATCCTGGTACAGGTGAAAAAGCTGCTTCCACTGTTGTTCGGAAGCAAATTGGGCGCAAGATGAATCCAAGCGTTCGTCCACCGGGCCTGACAATTTCAGGCCATACTTTAGAGCGACCGGTCGGCTCAGTTCCCAAGGCCCCGTGCGGTTTACCGCACTCTCGCTAGGAGCTTGCATGGCCTCCCGAATGGCGGGAATTCGGTTGGGTTTAATGCAGACAGGCTGTGCGTTCAGCACAGCAAAACCCAGGAGGGTCCCCACAAAAAACCAAACTTTCCGCACGTCACCAAAGGTAAAACATCCTTCGTACCTTTGCGGAATCTTTTCTGCCATGAACGCAATTGCCTCCCTTCAAAAAATGCTGAACGAAAACCGGACCTTTTTGGTTTTTGTTTTTCGGTTCGTGCTTTCCTTTATTTTGATGCGGGCGGCCTACGAAATCTACTTGCACTTCGCCACAAAAATTGGAAGTCTGGACATCGTGACGTACGGAGTGTCCTACAGCACGCATGCGGTGGCCAAATGGTTTGGAGTAGCCAATTGCGAGTTTTCCTGTTTCATGGACGGTTGCGCCGTGGGCATTCCGGGCAATGGTGTCAATATCATCGAAGGGTGCAACGGTTTGAATTTGGCCATTGTGTATGCCGCCTACATTTTTGGGGTGGACGGAGCCACGTGGCGCGCATTTGCCCACATGATTCTGGGTTTCTTTGTTATTCAATCCTTTAACGTGGCGCGAATTGCCGCGTTGATCGTCTTGCTCGAAGAAGGGGGTAATTTCTACTTCTTCTTCGTGAAAAATATCTTTTTCACCATCATTTACGGAGCCATTGTTGTGCTCTGGTTGCTCAAGCCGTGGATTGACCGGCGACTCTTCTTTAAAAAAACCGCTAACTAGCGTTTACCGGGCACAAAGCCCCTACTCACCGAAGCAAACAGCTTCGCATTTCCATTTTTATGAAAAGCAATGCATCGCGCCGCGACGGCGCTAAGTCCGGAAAGCCCAAGGGCACCAAGAAGAGCACAGGCGCCAAGACGCCTAAATTATCCCCGGGAGGTCGGCCCTTAAAAGGCAAGCCGAGACCCAAGTTAATGTCCGGGACCTCGTACGCTTCCAAATCGGCCTCTTCTTCGTCCAGTCGTCCGTTCAACAACGACCGCGGACCCCGCGAAGACCGTGGACCACGCGAAGACCGTGGACCACGCACGGATCGTCCATTCAACAGCGACCGTCCGTATAATAACGACCGCGGACCCCGCGAAGACCGTGGACCGCGTCAGGACCGCCCGTTCAACAACGACCGCCCGTTTAACAACGACCGCGGACCCCGCGAAGACCGTGGACCGCGTCAGGACCGCCCGTTCAACAACGAC
>JBIIBX010000053.1:0-8948 GCA_044239185.1 Schleiferiaceae bacterium
TGGATTCCCAACAGCCTGACTTTAGGCAACCTCTTTTGTGGCCTGGGGGCCATCGCCAGCCTGCTGGTCTATTCCCCGGCCGACGCCTTCTCCACGGTCCCGGGCGAAGCCCCGTTTGTCGGATTTTTGCTTGTGGCGCTGGTTTTGGATGTTTTTGACGGGTGGGCGGCCCGAAAATTGGGGGTAGCGGGCCCCTTGGGGCTGCAGCTGGACTCCTTGGCCGACGCCGTCACGTTTGGCGTGGCTCCCGCAGTCGGTCTTTTTGCCACCTTGCTGCAGCACGATCCCGGCAGCGCCTGGTTCTGGCCGATGGCGGCCGCCGCACCGCTGGCCTTGGGCAGCGTCTACCGCTTGGCGCGCTTCAACCTGGACACCCGCCAGTCGGACTCCTTTATTGGCGTGCCCACCCCGTCCAATGCCTTGATGGTGGTCGGATTTATCACGGCGGTGGCCCTGCCGGCCGATTCCGACTTTCCGTTGCTGGCGGTTTCCGCGGCTTTTTCCCTTTTTGCAGCCTACGCCATGAATGCGGAGTGGCCCTTGTTTTCGTTGAAAAAATGGCCCGCGTCGGCCTGGGGCCTGCGGTACCGGTTGGCGTTTGGAGCCTCCCTCGTTGCCGCGTTTGTGCTTTTTGGGGGCGCCTACGCTGCCCTGCTTTTTGTACCTTTGTACCTTATTGCTTCCACCTTCGAAAAACGCTATCCATGAAATTCCGCGCAGAAATCGACGTCATGCCCCACAAAGCCCTGTTGGACCCCCAAGGCAAAACCGTGGGCCACAGCATGCTCTCCATGGGCCTAACCGAAATCGGCAACGTGCGCATTGGCAAACACATTACGCTGGAGATTGAGGTCAACAGCAAGGAAGAAGCCCAAGAAAAAGTGGAAGCCGCCTGCACCCAGCTGCTGGCCAACCCTATCATGGAAAGCTACACCTACGAGCTCTTCGCCCAAGGATGAACTTTTTGGCCCATTTGCACCTCTCCCCCGGCGGAGACCTGGTGCGTGTGGGCAACTTCATGGCCGACGCCGTCAAAGGACGCGACCTCTCGGCCTACCCCGACGAATTGGCGCACGGAATCCGGTTGCACCGGGCCATCGACCAATTTACGGACGCCCACCCCGAGGTTCGGACCTTCCGGCGCCACTTTTCCCCCCACCTGCGGCACTACAGCGCCGTGGCGCAAGACGTATTGTTTGACCACTACTTGGCTGCCCGGTGGTCCGACTTGGGCAACGGCCAACCCCTTCCCGACTTTGCCCAAACCTGCTATGCCCAGCTGCTAGCGGCCTGGGAATTTCTCCCCGAGCGCACCCGCCGCATGACCGACGCCCTGGTTCGCGAAAATTGGCTGGAAGCCTATGCCACCGAAGCCGGCACCCACGGCATCCTCCAGCAAATGAGCCGCCGCACCCTGCCGGGCAACGGATTGGACCGCACCATGCCGCATTTTTCACCCCACCGCAGCGCGCTGGAGATTCACTTTGACCGGTTTTGGCCGGAGTTGTCGGATTTTGTTACAGCTTACAGCGAAGGCCCAGGCGAAGCACGCTGAAATCCTCTTCCAGGGCACCCAAGCCGGTGTAGTCTTTCTGCAAAGCCCACGACGCCGACCACCGCCATTTTTTGCTGCTGTTCCAGTTCAGTCCCACGCTGTACCGGGTCCTGCGCAGGTCCGACGTCGGCAAAAAGGTCTCGAACCAGTGCTCGGCGCTGACCTCGGGGGTCCAATCCCCAAACGACCGCTGGGCATACAGCCCGTAGCGAACGGAGGCCGCCCGGTTGAAGTGGTACCGGGAACCGGCGGTCAACTCCAAAATCTTTGTCCCGTGCAATTTAGGTTTCCAGGTTTTCTCCAGGGCCAGGGTGTGGCGAAGGTTCGTGGTCTGTGCTATGGGAGCGCGGTATTCGTAAAACCACGCCCAATTGTTGCGGGCATTTCGGGAAAGCTTTAGGTCCACAAAACGGTCCAGCTCGTTGTTTCTCCACCGGTGTTCGGGGGAAGCCGCCACGGCCCAACGCTTGGTGACGTCGGCTTTGATGGTGAAGGAGGCCCATACCTGGTCTTGCGCGGTGAGGGAGAACCCGCCCAACACGATCCACCCGACGGCCAAAAGGAATGACCAGCGCAAGGCGGGTTGCCTGCGCACCATCGAACTACGCACCCTCATCCCGCTTGCCCAAACAACGCCGCTGCCAACAGCACGCTAAACACAATGTACAGGGAGGGGCGAATCATTTTGTGGATGATGTCTTTGGCGTAGCGTTCGCCGCGAAAGGTGAGGATGCCCTGAGCCGGATCCAACGGATGGGGCTCCAGGGTTTTGCGCTTGAGCATTTCCTGCACCAGCAGGTCGTCGGACAGGGGCATTCCCGCTTTGGGATTGTTGTACCGGTAGAACAATCCCCGGAAATACAGGGCAAGAATGCGGAGATCGTGTTGCATGCTGCAAATTACCGCGAAAATCGCAACCTCCGCGCAGGGCCGGTGCTTGCCGGAAAAAGTGTGCCCGAGGCGGGAATCGAACCCGCACGGCCATTGCTGGCCAAGGGATTTTAAGTCCCTCGTGTCTACCTATTTCACCACTCGGACCCGTCAAAACATCGTTTCAACGAGGGGGCAAAGTTACGATTTCTTCAACAGGTAATGGACTCCGAGTCCAATCATTTCTGGATTTCCGTACAAGCGAACCACTGCCCGTTTCACCGGCGCCCACTCCACGCTGAGGTTGGCACCGGGGATGGTTCCCCACAAGGTGTAGGCTTGCCGCTGGGAGTAATTGCTTACAATCCCCAGCTGCATTTGAACCCGCCAGTCCGGCGCAATTCGGTAACTGCCGTTCACGCCGCTAAAGAGCGACAACTCCCGAAAACTGTTCGGAAAGAAGCCCGAAATCCATTCCGCTGTCCATTTCTCGTCGGCGGATTTGCCCAACGGAAAAAACAGGCTCAGCATGGGCTGGTGCACGTTGTACTTTTTCTCCGGCCACGTCTCCCGCACCCGAAAGGTCTCCGGAAAATTGGGGTCGTCCGGTCCCAGCCACGTGCCCGGAACCCGCGTCCATTCGCGTTGCCGGTAGGTGGTAGCCTGGGTATGGAACGTGTGGAGGTAGCCCAATTCGATGCGTTGGGCGGGTAAGAGGGGCGTCAACCCCAGCAGGGCGATCGCCAAAAAAACAGTTCTCATGGGGTCAGTCGAATTTGCCAATACAACGAAAAAGCCCACTCCAAGGTTCGCGCGCGGACGTCCAAAACCGGATCCAGACGCAACGAAATGCGGTGGTTCTCGTGGACGCGGTCCAGCCACAGTCGGCCCGTCACCAACACGCGTTCGGACTGGTACACCGAAGGGGTGTAGCGATTGACGGACTGGTAGAGGTACAAGCCGCCCGGTGCTGCAAAATTGTTTGCATTCCAGTAGGTTGCTCCCACGCGCAGCGTTTGGTGTGCGTCGAGGCGGATTTTACGGTGCAGGTGGAGCAAGTTTCCGGCACCGCGCTCGATGGGAGAAAACTTTTTGAGGGGGTCTGCATAATTCAGGCGCGCTGCCCAGCCTTCCCAGCGTCCACCCATCCAGGACAGACCCAGCGCTGTGTTCACGCGGTTGCCTTCCGGGGTGCCGGGGGGAGCGGCATCGATTTGCCCGCCCACGTGGGACCACAGAGCCTGCGCCGTCGCACTCAGCCGCTTGCCTTCGGACGACCACAAATCAAACGTTTGTGCGGTACCTGCCCAAATTTGCTCGAATTCCGGGTCGTTGTAGGCAATCGCTTTTTGCCACGCAATCCATTGGTCGGACCGCCACCTTCCCTGGCGTTTGGTTGCCTGCAGTCCGTATTCCAGGGGGTTCTCCAGCGCACGGGAGGGGTCGTACAGGGGCTCCAACAGCCCGTGGCTTGCGGCGCCGTCCAAAGTGCCGGCTATCCAGCTCCAATTCCGACGGGGTTGGAGGTGCGCAGTCTCGTACCGCATTTGAAGCACGGGAGCGAGCGTGGTTTTGCCCCCGTAGGTGTGGTTCAAGAAGGCCCCTCCCCGAAAGGTGAGCTTGGGCGCTACTTCCCACGCCCGTTGCACAACCACCTGCGTACCGAACCAGGTCTGCCCCTCCTCAATGGGGTTGAAATATTCCGTATTTCGCAGATAGGACAAGGCATGAATGCGGGCCGTCCCGGCAGGAGCCGCGTCTGCGCCCAGCGCCGGAAGCCATGCCTGGGGATAAACGGTCTCTTGTGCTTGAACGACGTGCGTTGCTCCGGCAATGATCAGTCCGATCGCCCCAACCCTCCCCGCGTAGTTGAATTTCATGCCCGCAATTTAATCCAATTGCTCCGACCGCAATTCGCGCAGGAGGGCATAAAAAAAGCCGGCTTGTAGGCCGGCGTTTTTTGTGGAGCGAAAGACGGGATTCGAACCCGCGACCCCGACCTTGGCAAGGTCGTGCTCTACCAACTGAGCTACTTTCGCATTAGGGAGTGCAAATATACGACGAATTCGATTTTTACAAAAATTTCCAGGGATTTTTTGCGTCAAACGCCCTTTGTGGGACGGCGCGCTTGCCCTACCCCTGGTTTTTCCACCGGTTGAGCATCATCAACGCGTCCATGGGCGTGAGGGCATTGAGGTCGAGTTGGTCCAATTCCGACCGCAACCGCTTTTCCGCCGGGTCTTCCCACTGGATAAAGCTGAGCTGCACCCCGGGAACCCGCGGCGCGCCCTCGGCCTCTTCCCCGGCCGTCGCCCCGTCCCGCTGCGCTTCCAAATCCTGCAGCAGGTCCCCGGCGCGGTGCACCACCGACGGAGGCATGCCGGCCATGCGCGCCACATGAAGTCCAAAGCTGTGCTCGGAGCCCCCTTCCACCAAGGTGCGCAAGAAGACCACCTTGCCGTTGGATTCCTGCACGGCTACGTGGCGGTTGGCAATCCCGGGCCAGCGGGAGGCCAAGGCATTCAACTCGTGGTAGTGCGTGGCAAAAAGCACCAGCGGCTTTCCGGGGTGGTCGTGGAGGTACTCGGCAATGGCTTGGGCCAGCGAAATCCCGTCGTACGTGGCGGTCCCGCGGCCAATTTCGTCCAGAAGCACCAGGCTGCGCGGCGTCAAATTGTGTAAAATCGACGCGGTCTCCGTCATTTCCACCATGAACGTGGACTCCCCTTGGCTCACGTTGTCCGACGCTCCCACCCGCACAAAAAGGCGATCCAAAAGCGGAAGCTCGGCATGCGACGCCGGAACAAAACAACCGGACTGGGCCAAAATGGCGTGCAAGGCGGTTTGCCGCAGCAAGGCCGACTTACCGCTCATGTTGGGGCCGGTAATCATCCACATGCGTTCCCCGGCGCTGTCCAGAACGACGTCGTTGGGGATGTAGGACTGGCCCGCGGGGAGCACCCGCTCAATGACGGGGTGCCGGCCTTCGCGCACTTCCCAGCGGTGTTCGTGGGCAAAGGTGGGCCGAGCCCAGCCGTGCCGAACGGCCAGGTCCGCAAAGCCCAGGAGAACGTCCCACTCGGCCACGCGGCTGCCCACCACCAAAACAGCGGCCACATAGGCCTGCAAGTCGTCCACCAACCGCTGGTACAGCTGGCCTTCCAAGGCCGCAATGCGGTCGTTCGCTTGAAGCAACTTCTCTTCCAAGGTCTTGAGCTCCGGCGTGATGTACCGCTCGGCATTGACCAAGGTCTGTTTCCTTATCCAGTCCGACGGCACCTTGTCTGCGTGGGTGTTCCGGACTTCCAGGTAGTAGCCAAAGACGCCGTTGGAGGCAATGCGCAGGCTGGGAATCCCGGTGCGCGCTTGTTCCCGGGCGAGCAGGGCGTCTAGGTGGCCCTGGGCGTCGGACTGCAAATCCCGCAATTCGTCCAATTCGGCGAGTACGCCGGGGGCAATCACGCCGCCCTTGGACAGCGAGACCGGGGCATCGGGGTGGATCACCGCCAAGATGGCGTTGGCTGCGGCGGTGGAGTCGGGCCACTCGCCCATTCCCAGGGGATGGTCGGTCTGCACCAGGGTGCGGAGTTCGTCGGCCGCACGCAATCCGTCGGCCAACCGAAGCAGTTCGCGGGGACCGATGCGGCGCGTGGCGCAGCGGGTGGCAACGCGTTCCAGGTCGTGGACCTCGGCCACCCAGTCTCCGGCCTTTTGGGCCCACGCCCTGTCGGACTGGGCAAAAGCCACGGCGGAGTGGCGCGCTTCCAGTTCGGCGCGGTCGGTCAACGGAAAAGCCAGCCAGCGGCGGAGCAACCGGGCGCCCATGGGGCCGCGGCAGGCATCCACCACGTCCACCAATGCGGTACCTCCTTCGGAGGCGGTGCGAAAAAGTTCCAAATTCCGGACGGTAAACGCGTCCATCCACAGGTGGCTGTCTTCGCGCCACCGCGTGATTCCGGTGAGGTGCCCGGTGTGGGTGTATTGGGTTTGGTCCAGGTAATGGAGCACCACGCCCGCGGCCACCACGGCCAGGGGATCTGCGTCCAGGCCAAATCCCTTGATGGCATGGGGGCCAAATTGCTCGGACAGCCGTCGCTGGGCTTCTGCGGGTTGAAAAATCCACTCCTCCAGGCCGTAGACGACGTGGCGGTCCCGCATGCTTTGCACCCACGGGGAGTTGTCGCGGCGGTTGTACACCAATTCCGACGGTCCAAATCCGGCCAAGGCGCGCTCAATGCTGGCGTGGCTTCCCTGCCAGGCGTAAAACGTACCGGTGGTGACGTCCAACAAGGCCAACCCGGCCTCGTGCTCGGTGGCGTGGAGAGCGGCCAAGAAATTGTGGGCCCGCGCTGCCAGAAGCGGTTCGTAATGCGCAACGCCCGGGGTGACCACCTCCGTGATGCCGCGCTTGACCAATCCTTTGGCTTGCTTGGGGTCTTCCAACTGTTCGCACACGGCCACGCGCAATCCCGCTTGTACCAACCGGGGCAAATAGGCTTCCAAGGCGTGGTGGGGGAAGCCCGCCAAAGGCGTGTCTCCGGCCGCGCCGTTGCTGCGCTTGGTCAAGACAATGTTCAGGGCCTTGGAGGCCGCCTCCGCGTCTTCGTTGAAGGTTTCGTAGAAATCCCCCACCCGAAAGAGCAAAACAGTGCCCGGATACGCCGCTTTGAGTTCGGCATACTGGCGCATCAGGGGGGTATCGGCTTTGGCCACGCGTACAGGGAAAAAGTATCTTTGCGAAGATACGCAGCACGCGGCAACCGCTCTTCCTCCTTGCAATTCCCTTTCCTCCCATGGCCAAGCTCCGCCTGCACGAATTGAACCGACTGGACCCCGAGGCCTTCAAGGCTGCCCCCAAAACCCCGGTGGTCGTCGTCCTGGACCAGGTGCGTTCCCTGCACAACGTCGGTTCCATCTTCCGCACGTCCGACGCATTTCGCCTGGAGTCCATTCGGCTCTGCGGACTGACGGCCCATCCCCCGCACCCCGAAATGGAGAAAACGGCATTGGGAGCCACCGACGTGGTGGAGTGGCACGCCCACGACCGCGCCCTGGATGCCATAAACGACCTACACGCCCGCGGTTACAAGGTGTACGCCGTGGAGCAGGCCACCAACCGAACGTGGCTGCACCGGTGGGAATGGCCCACGGACGCGGCAGGAGTCGGCGTCGTCTTTGGACACGAAGTCCGCGGGGTCTCCGAAGAAGCCCTGGCCGCATGCGACGGGGTCATCGAAATCCCGCAACTGGGCACCAAACACAGCTTGAATGTGAGCGTAAGTGCCGGAATTGTGCTGTGGGAATTGGTCCAAAAACGGGGCGACTTGCCGAAATAACCGGGCAAAAAAAAGGTCCGCCGCTTCCCTGCGGGAAGCGGCGGACCGCTGTTCGTGCCGGCCCAAAAGGCGTCGACTGCTAAAGATTTACTGCAGGAAGCGGAACTCCACGCGGCGGTTGTGCTGGTTCTTGGTGGAGATGGGGTCTCCTTCGCCCATGCTCACCATTTCAAAACGCGCAGAAGAAATGCCGTAGGTGGTAGAAAGCACTTTGATGACCGACTGGGCACGACGCTCGGCAATGCGCAGATTCACGCGTTCCGAACCGGTTTTGTCTGCATGGCCCACCACTTGCAAGCGCAAGGTGGGGTTGGATTTCATCATACGGGCTACCGTTACCAAGCGGGCTTCCTGGTCGGAGCTGATGGTTACGGAATTGGTAGTAAAAATCACCTCCGGAATAAAGGCCTCGGCCACCTTCACACTCACGCCGTTGGCTTCGATTTTTTTGCCTTGGAAATTGACCAGTGCGCCGGAGGGCGTGTTGGGCTCCAGGTCCTTGCTGTTGGCCACACCGTCGCCGTCGGAGTCCAACTCCATGCCGGTGGGGTCTACCTTCACGCCGCGCTGGGAAAAGGGATCCAGATCCAACTCGTGGCGAACGCCATCGCCGTCCAAGTCCAAGGCACGGCCGGAACCGTCTACCAAGGCCCCTCGGGAGGTGTTGGCTTCTTTGTCCAATGCATCGGGCACTCCGTCGCCGTCGGAATCGGCGTGCACTTGGGCCAGGTTGGACTTCAAGGTGGCTACCTCTTCTTTCAACGCTTTGGATCCGCAAGCAGACAACAAAAAGGCTGCAGCCAAAGGAAGTACGATGCGTGGGGTCATGGTTTAAAAAATTAATTTTTCTGGCAACAAAGTTACGGCATTGTTGTCACCGCAGGAATCAATTAACGTGCCAAGGGATTGACGGAGTGTGGGGTGGGTCCAATCGGGCCAAACCTCTTGCAGCGGAACCAGCGCGAATTTGCGTTGGTGCAAGCGGGGATGCGGAATTTCCAATCCGGCGAGGTGGATCACCTCTTCTTCCCAGAGCAGAATGTCCAAGTCGATGGTGCGGCTGGTGTACCGAGGACCGGTGGTACTTCGGACGCGGCCCAGTTGGTTCTCCAAGTCCAAAAGACTGCGCAGAAATGATTGGGGGTCTTTGGAAACGTGCATGCGGACGGCCGCATTTTGAAAGTCGG
>JBIIBX010000054.1:0-8895 GCA_044239185.1 Schleiferiaceae bacterium
TTCAAGCCGCCCTTATCAAATAGTACATGGGAGATGATGAGATCTTCTTTGTAGTTTTTTGAAGTTTGTTCCTCGTTTTTTTCAAGGAATGGCCAGTGTCGAATCGAACCGCTATCAAACGTTTTGAAAACGTCTATTCCCCATTGCTTTCCTGCAGCATTCCTGCCCAGACGGTGATTTGAAGTTCGTCGGGGGTATGATCTACCCACTGCACCCACAGCGGGAGGGCGGAGTCGTTGGGCCGTCGAAGGCCAAAGGAGTGGCACTTTTGGGGGGCGTCGTCGAACGGAGTTTGCGGAGCACGGAGGGCCTGAGCCAAGATGCGCAATTCGTCCTCGCTGGAGGCCCAGATCGTGGCTGTGGGAGTGGCGCGCACGAGCGCTGAGGGCGCAGCCATCACCCACCGGTTGCCGTGTTCCCTTTGGTCCCAGGCGGTGGTGGAGTCCGGAGCGCTCAACAGCCATCCGCGCACGGGAAGGCCTTGGTGGATGCCGTGGGCCTCGCCCCACCAGTATCCCGATTCCCGCCCGGGGAGGGGTCTGCCGTGACCGGGAATGCGAACCGAATCCGGGGATCCGTCGACGGCTTCTAGTTGCACGCGTGTCCATTCCGGAGCCAACCACAGCGTCCAGGGCAAACGTCCCGGAGCGGGCAGGGTTTGGCCTCGGTCCAGCCGATCCCAAACGTGTGCGGCGGTTGCGCGCCAGCCCACCCATGGGGTGCTCAGCGTGTCCAAGTTCGTCAAAGCCAACGGAGCATTGGGATCTTGGGGGCTTAAATCGGTGTGGGGCAGCAGGTGAAGTCCTTGGTTGTAGTCCCACAAGGCCTTTGCTAAATGCTGTGCGTCCTTGGGTTGTTCCACGTCCAGTTGCCGAAAGGCCTCGTCGATCAAGGTTTCGTGTGCGGACAGAGCCACCAAGTCGTTTTTCTCCCCCAAATACAGGGGGATTTCGTCGGTGCCCAGGTTCCACACCGTTCCGCCCGCGTAGGCCTTGCTGGTGGGTTGCGCTCCCGGGCGGGAAGAACTTTTGGTGCGCCAGGCATCAAAATCCCGACGGTCCCCCAGCCAAAGCCACCCGGTGCCCTGAGCTCCGGTTCGGTGCCACACCAACCGACCTTGGGCGTCGGTTTGGGCGGAGTCCAGCCACGTGGCGGCCAAGGAATCGGAGGCGTCTGCGCGCTGCCAACGGCGCCAGGCGGCGGATTGGTTGCGCTCTTGGTGCATTTCTTGGTTCCAAGGCAGGGCCAGCAGACTCTGAGCCGGAACGGCGCTTTCGTAAGGCGTAGTTGGGTTGTTGGAGGCGCAGCCGACCAGGCAAAATGCCAGCAAAAGTGCGGAAAATAGTTTCATTTGGACGGGTTTCCACCGGAAGGTGGAGCGGTGCAAAGGACTTTCTCCGTGTTCCTCCAGTGCCAGCCGGTGGGCTTCGGTGGGGTAGCCCTTGTTGACGTTCCACCCGTAATGGGGAAATTGCCCGTGAGCTTGCTCCATCAGGGCGTCGCGGTGGGTTTTGGCAAAAATACTGGCGGCGGAAATGCAGGCAAATCGGGCGTCGCCTTTCACTTCGCAGCGGTGCGGGATACCGGAGTAGGGGGCGAACCGGTTGCCGTCGATGAGGAGTTCGGTGGGTACCGGTTTCAGTTGGGCAATGGCGCGGTGCATGGCGAGGTAAGTCGCTTGCAGGATGTTGCGCTCGTCGATTTCGGCCGGGGAGGCCTCGCCGATGGCCCAAGATCCGGCAGGCAATTCGGCTTCCAGCTGTTGGCGCAACCGCTCCCGTTGCAAAGCGCTGAGTTTTTTGGAGTCCGTCAATCCGGGCAGGACGTAGCCCGGAGGCAGCACCACCGCGGCCGCCACAACGGGGCCGGCCAAACAGCCGCGACCGGCTTCGTCAACGCCTGCTTGCTGCACGGTGCAAAACGTCAAAAGTGGTTTGTGCGGAGGTATCCCACGAAAAATCGCGGGCGCGGACGAGGCCGCGCTGGATCCAGTCGGCTCGTTCGTCCAAGGTCCAGGCGGCCACCTGGGCCAGGGCGTCGGCCCATCCTTGTTCGTTATCCGGAGCAACCAGTACCCCGGCGTCGGCCAGAATTTCGGGCATGCAGGAAGATGAACTGCTGATTACGGGGGTGCCGGCTTGCATGGCTTCCACCAAGGGAATGCCGAATCCTTCTAAGTAGCTGGGGAAACAGAGCGCTTCGGCGGCGCCCAGCAACTCTTGGAGGGCGTCGGAATGCGCGCGGCCCGGAAACAATACCGACGACCGGTGGGTCATCTCTTTCAGGGCTTTTTGAAAATCCGGCTCGGTATGCAGGGCGTCGCCCACCAAAACCAATTCGTGCGGCAGGCCGGTTTGTTTTTTGAAGGCGTCGAATGCGCGCACCAGGGTGGGGAGGTTTTTGCGCGGGGTAAAAGCGCCTACCGCCAAAAAGTAGGGACGCCCCAGGGTCCAGCGGCTTCGGGCGGCATGGGCCTCGTCCACGGACAGGGGCCGAAAAGACCGCTGCGGCGCGTTGTAGGTCACGGTGACGGAACTGCTTGCGACGCCGTAGGTGGTCCGAAGGTCGTTCTGGGTGGTTCTGCTTACGGTGAGGAGGTGGTCGGCTTGGGCGACGCTGGAACGGTAGATCCACCGGTAGTAGGCGCCTAGGATTTTAGGCAAGTCTTGGGGACGGTGCACAAAGCCGAGGTCGTGTACGGTGCCTACCTGGGGAATACCGGAACGAAGAGGCAGCATGCCGTCGGGGGACCAATAGACGTCGGGCTCAATCCGACGCAAAGCCGCCGGGACCGCCAACCGGTTCCACAGGTGCCAAAGCGTCCAGTGCCGGGCCGGAGGAGGAACCACATGCACCGTAGCGGTTTGCAAGAAATCCCACTGCCCGGAGGAAGGCCGGTCTACCAAAATGTGCCAATCGACGTCCGGATGTGCGGCGACCATGCGTTCCAACAGGGCACGGGTGTACCAGCCGGTTCCGTCCAATCCGGAGGCCAAGAGCCACCGGCCGTTGACAGCAATGCGTAGTCTGCGGTTCATCCATTCAAAAGTAAGACCTTTGCACCGATGGCGAAATGGAAAATCCCCCCGCATTGGGAACGCTTGTTGCGCGGCAGTGCCTTGGTGCTCCTGCTCAAAGTGCTGGGTGCCCTTTCCGGATACGCTTTTGTTTTCCTCTTGGTGAAACAGTACGGCAAGGAAGGATACGGCTCGTTTGAATTGGCCTTCACCGTCTTGTCTTTGGCCAGCGCCCTCAACCGGTGGGGCTGGGACGGCATTGTGGTGCGGGAGGTGCTCGCCCGCAAGGGCAAAAAGAAAAAGCAGGCCGCCGTGGTGGTGTCTGCCTTCACGTTTGTCTTTCTGACGGGACTGGCCATGGGCACGGCGCTGTATTTTGGTGCTCCGTGGATCGGGAAATTCTTTCATTCCGACCAACTGCCGGCTTCTTTGAAGATGGCGGCCTTGGTGCTCATCCCTTGGGGCTGGTTCCAACTTAGGTCCGACGTTTTTCGGGCTAAAAACAATTTATTGGCTTACGGACTGTGGCAGTACGGCACCCTCACTTTGTTGGCCTCTGCCGTTTTGTTTTTGGTTCCCGTAGATGCTGAAGTGGTTTCTCCGGTGGGCATTTTGCTGCTGGTGCTTTTGCCCTTTCTTGCATGGAATGTCTGGTCCCTTCGAGGGGTGTCTGAAAGTGCCGTGGCATTTCGCGACCGATGGAACGAATGGAAAATGGCCCTGCCCGGAGCCACCTCCATGCTGGTCAGCAGTCTGCTGTACCTGGTATTGATGTGGTCGGACACCCTCATGCTGGGGTATTTTTTGGACGAAAGTGCCGTCGGGCTCTACCGCGTTGCCTTTAAGGTGGCCACGCTCATTGTGTTTGCGCAATTTGCCGTCAACGCCCAAGCGGCGCCCGACATCGCCCGGTATTGGGCGCAAGGAAACACGGAATTGCTGCAAAATGCCGTTCGACGGATTGCCTGGATCAATACGGTAGTGGCCGTTCCGGCCTTTTTGGTTTTGGTGGCGGGTGCACCGTGGTTTTTGGGCTTTTTTGGAGCGGACTTCAGCAGCCAGGCCGGAACCCTGCGCTGGCTGGCGGTGGGCCAACTGACCAACGCCCTTTGCGGCCCTGTGATGTATCTGCTCAACATGACCGGCCACGAAAAGTCCGCGCGCAATACCATGGCGGTGGGCGTGTTGGTGAATATCGCAGGCAATGCCATCCTGATTCCTACCGTGGGAATTGCGGGTGCCGCCATTGCAACCAGCGCCACCATGGCCTTTTGGAACGGGTGGGCCATGATTGCCGTCTACCGCAAAACCGGCATACGAACCTTTTTGTTTTGGCGTTGAGTACCCGAATGGACGCCCCGGACTTTGTTTTGATTGGCGCAGCCAAGGCCGGCACGACCCAGCTGGCAGGGTGGCTGGACACGTGCTCTGGAGTTTACCTCAGCCCCGTAAAGGAACCCCATTTTTTTGGCCGGGAGTTTGAACCGAGCGGGTTTTCCACGGCCTACGCCACTCAACACCCGCCCTTGCCAAAAGAGTATTTTCAGCAAAAGCCGTTAGCGCCCGTCCATCTCTCTTTTGTGCGCGACACCGGACACTACCAGCGCCTGTTTGAAGACGCTCTGCCGGGACAAATCCGCGGCGAATGCAGCACCGGGTACTTGTTTTCCGAGACCGCGGCGGCGGAACTGGCGGCCGTGCGGCCCGATGCCAAGGCCATTGCCCTTCTCCGAAATCCCATCGACCGCGCGCTTTCCCATTACACCATGGCCCTCCGGTACGGCTACGTGCACGGTACCTTTTCCGACGAATGGGAGGCCGATTTGCGCGCACCCAATCCGGGGTGGGGGAGGTCCGAGAATTTCTTCGCGCTGGGCCTTTATGCCGACGCTTTGGAGCGCTGGTTTCAGGCATTCCCGGAAGGCCAGCTGCTCGTTTTGGACTTTGCCGACCTTCGGGACGCACCGCTCGAAACCTGGAACCGGGTGCTGGCCTTTTTGGACCAACCCCGTGCAACGGAGGTGCCGCAGGCACCGCGGTTTGAGGCGCGCACCCCGCGGTTCCCGCGGGTGAACCGCTGGCTGCACGCCAGCGGTTGGGCGACCGCCGCGCGCCGCCGGCTTCCCCATGCCTGGGTGAACCGGTTAAAATCCGCGTGGCAGGTGGCCGGAAAGCCGGAAGTGCCGGCGGCGCTGCGTGCGGCGCTGCGCGCCGCCTACCTTCCCGACCAACAAAAACTGCAAAAAATTCTGCTCCAGCATGGACGTATTTTGCCTTCGGTAGAAGCCTTTTTGGCGGAACACAACGGAGAGGGCAGGGAAAAATCAGAGAAACGGGCAAAACCTTAAGCAGCAGCTTCTTCCCCACGTTCTCCGTCCAAAAAAATGTAAATTTGCACCCGTCCGGCCGGACCCTCGCATACCCAACCAGCCGGCATCACCTCCCGAACCACCGACTCTACCCATGGAATACAACTCCACCTTTCTCCTTCAGTTTTTGTATCAGTGGCGCAAACCCCTGATTTTGGTGCCCTTGGTTGCGGGTGTGCTGGGCGTATTGGCCTCGAGCGCCCTCTTCATCAAACCTCTTTTCAAGAGTTCGGTTATTGTCTTCCCGGCCACGTCCAACTCGGTCTCAAAAGTCCTGCTGCCTCAAACCAGTTTTTCCGACGAAGACATGCTGGAATTCGGTGCGGAAGAACAAGCCGAACAGCTCATTCAGATTCTGAATTCCGACGAAATTTTCGACACCATTGCGGCCAAATTCAACCTCCTCAAACATTACGACATTGACTCCGCCGGCAAGTACAAAATGACCTATTTGCGCGAAGAATTCAACGACAAAATTTCCTTTCAGCGCACGCAGTTCATGTCCGTCGAGATTTCGGTCTTGGACACCGACCCCCAAATGGCTGCGGACATCGCCAACGAAATCATTGACATGCTGGACCGCGTGAAGTCCCGCATCCAACGAAACCGAGCCGGATTTGGATTCACCATTGTCAAAGGAGAATACGACAAAGTGCGCGAGGACGTCTTGGAAATGGATGCCGAATTGCGCAATCTTCGCAAGAAAGGAGTGCACGACTACGAACAACAAAGTGCGGTGATTTCGGAACAGCTGGCAACGGCCATTTTGGAAGGAAAAGACAAACGCATTGTTCGCGAGTTGCAAAACATGCTGGATACCTTGGCCCGGTACGGCGGTCGGTACGTGGCCCTGCGGGACGAGTTGTACTTGCTGAAACAAGAAGAGGTGAAAATCCGGACCAAGTTGGACCAAGCCCGCGTGGATGCTCAGCAATCCATGCCGGCCACCTTCCGCGTTACCAAGGCCATTCCGGCAGAGCGCAAAACCTACCCGGTGCGTTGGCTTATTGTGGCTGTTTCCGGGTTTTCGGCGTTTGTGGGCACCATGCTCTTTATCTTGGTTTCCAGCGCCATTCGCGATTTGCGCTTGAAAGAAGCGTGAACCCGGTGCTTCGTCAACGGACCGTTTGGGCGGCGGGCCTGGGGGTGGCCGCGTTCTTGGCCGTGGCCGTGGCCTTGGAGCAGTACGTTTTGCTTGCGGTGCCAGCCGTTTTCGCGGTGGTTTGGTTTGCCTTTGTCCGGTTAGATTGGTTGATGTTGACCGTGGTGGCCCTTACACCCCTTAGTGTTACCCTGCAGGACAGGGGCTTTAACGTCGGTTTGAGTTTGCCCACCGAGCCGTTGCTCTTTGGCATCACGTTGTTGCTCTTTTTTCGGTTGATTATGACCGGCAGGGTCAACCGGGAAGTGGCCCGCCATCCGGTATCCTTGGCGATTTTTTTCTACCTCGGTTGGATGCTGCTTGCCTCCATCACCAGTTCCATGCCTTTGGTCAGCATCAAGCATTGGGTGGCACGCCTTTGGTTCGTGGTCCCTTACTTTTTCCTTATGGTGCATATTCTGGCCACCAAATCCTACCGATCCCTGTTTTTTTGGCTGTACCTCTTGCCGTTGGCCGTGGCCGTGGCCTATACCCTGAGCGTCCATTCCCAATACGGATTTAGCAAACAGACGTCGACGTGGGTCATGTACCCTTTCTACAAGGAGCACACGGTGTACGGCGCTGCCCTGGCCATGTACATTCCCGTTGCGGTTTATTTTGCGCTGCGGTCGCAATCCCTCCTAATGCGGATGGGGACGCTCAGTTTGTTGACTCTTTTGCTGGTGGGCCTGGTGTATTCCTACACCCGCGCGGCTTGGCTCAGTTTGGTAGTGGCCTTTGGGATTTTTGTTATCCACCGGCTCCGCATCCGGTGGCATCTGGTGCTCTTGCTGGGATTGGTCGGTTTGGGAGGGTTGTATACGGTAAAGGACCAGTTGCAGCGAAGTGCAGAGCGCAACAAAGCCGTTTCTTCCGACCGGTTGGGCGAACACGTAGCCTCCATGAGCAATATTTCTACAGACGCCTCCAATTTGGAACGCCTCAACCGTTGGAATTCAGCCATGCGCATGTTTCAAGAGCGCCCTTGGACCGGCTGGGGGCCCGGGACGTACCAGTTTCAGTATGCACCCTTCCAGCATTCGTCGGACCTCACCATTATTTCTACCAACGCGGGAGACAACGGAAATGCCCATTCCGAATACATCGGCCCCTTGGCGGAGGAAGGGGTTTTGGGATTGGTCGCCGTTTTGGTCTTACTGGGTACCCTGTTGTGGACGGGAGCCACGCTTTTGCCTGCGCTTCGTTTCCAAGGAGGTCGGGACTATTGGTTAGCGATTTCCGCCGCATTGGGCTTGGTCACCTACTTCACCCACGGGGTGCTCAATAATTTTTTAGACACCGACAAGGCCTCCGCCCCGGTCTGGGGATTCGCAGCATTGCTGGTTGCGCTGGATTTGCAAAGGCGCAAAGAAGAAGAGTAATTTTTGTGTTTTATGAACAAATTGTAAGGGAGTTGTTAAATTATTCTTACATTGATGGCCTTAACACAAAAATAACCTTACATGTCAAACAAACTGTTTGCTGGTGTGCTGGGCGCTGTGATGGCGGTTGGCACAGGCGTGGTACCGGTTCGGGCGGCTTCGGCGGGATTCCTCGATCAGCGGGATTCCACCAAGTCCGGTCAGCTCGGAGAAGCCACCGTTTCTGCTTTGGGTGTCCAAGGCAGCAAAGACAAAAAGGGCATTGCCTCCGTGAGTGTGTCGGGGGGAAGCGTCCAGAAGTCGGGCGAAAGTGGAATCATCCAAGGCCTTTCCGGTAAAGGCTCGGGTATTTCCATCACCCGAAACTCCGGCGACCCCGGTGCGGGCGCCTTTATCCAGATTCGGGGACAATCGACCATCACCGGCAGCTTGCAGCCGTTGATTGTAGTCGACGGTATTCCCGTAAGCAACTCCAGCGTGGGCCAAGGCGTCGACGGGGTGGTGCAACAGAGCCGTTTGAACGACTTGAACCCCGACGACATTGCCTCCGTCGAAGTGCTGAAGGGCGCTGCGGCAGCGGCTGTTTGGGGTACCCGTGCCGCCAACGGTGTGATCATGATCACCACCAAAAAGGGCAAGGCCAACGCCAAAGGCTACAGCGTGGAAGCACGTTACTCCGTAGGCGTGGACCGCATCAACCGCGAGTACGAAAAGCAGAGCACGTTTGGCCAAGGGGCCTATGGCGGTTATTCTCCGACCAGCGCATTGAGCTGGGGCGATCGCATTGCCGACCGCAAAGGAGGAGCCGATTCGGTCAACACCAGCGGGGCCTACTTTGAAGCCGCCGACGGAACAAAATACTACCCCACTGTCCAAAAGAACAGCCGGGAGGTATTCAACCAGGCCAACCGGGATCAGGTATTCCGCGACGGTTTGACCATGGACAAGAGCATCAGCTTGTCTGGAGGCAGCGAGCGCGGCAACTT
>JBIIBX010000058.1:0-8578 GCA_044239185.1 Schleiferiaceae bacterium
GTCCTGCTGTAGCACTACCGCCGTTAACAGACACCGTGTTGTGGTAGATGTTCAAGTTCTCTACAACGTAGAAGTTCATTCCACGCATCGTTCCTGTGTTCGCACCATCTACCGTGGTCACGATGTTGTTAATCACTTCTGAAGGAGTAGCAACTGTTGAACGTGTGTAGCCTACGGTCAGTGCAAAATAATTGGCTGAAACACGATTGGCGCGAACCAATGCACGGCTGACCAATTGTGTTGAAGTGCCGTAAACATAGACGCCGTATCCAAACGTTGGTGATGTAGCGGTAATCGTGTTTGTATCAATGCTTATTGTGGCACCGGTTGAGCGCGCGTAAGCATAGATACCATATGAAACTCCCGTAATTGTATTCTTTGCAACTTTGTAGGTGTCTCCTGCAAACAAATTGAGGTTAACGGCATAGAGCCCACCCGTAATTGTGTTGTTTCTGATTGTCCCTGCAAGTTTGTCTGTAAGGGTTGAAACCGCATTCGTGATACCGTTTGAACTCGTGCTTGAGTTGCTTATCAATTGACAGTTCTCAATCAATATGTTCGTATTGAAACCTGCATACTGAAGCAGTCTGCCCGCTGTGGTACCCGTTGAAGTAATTCTCAATCCGCGCAACGTAACATTGTTTACAGCGTTGAGTTGAAAAATATAGGTGTTAACCGCGAAATCCGAAGTCCACTCCACAATGCCAGGGTTTGCTGGATTGGGCTGAATGGTCAGCTTGAAGTTATTTGGGTTGGAATATCCACCAATGTTCACTGCATCCGTGTACGTTCCTGGATTGACATTCAAGGTCACATCGCCTGTCATACCGCAAGACAGCGCATTCATGGCGGCCGTCATGCTGGAGAAGTCCGACCCTGCGCCACCTACGGTGTAGGTGCCCCCTAACGCCGAACTCGATGTTATTGCAACCGGCACCGTAGTTGCCGACTGTCCACTGAACGAGCAGGTCGTTGTGCGGCGGTAGTATTTCAATCCTCCAGCAGCAGTGATTGTCGCAGAAGGAGTAGTTGGTGTTTCATTGATCCAGGGTCCAGTCAACGCGTTCGACGATTGCCATGTAAAAGTGTTACCTAAAACTACTGGATCTGGTGTTACTGACAGGGTGAAAGAACTTCCTGCACATGCGATGGCCGGCGGAGTAATTGTGCCAACGGTAGGAGTACCTGTACATGCGGGTGGGGCAAAGAACTGAACATGGTTCAATGTAGTTGCTCGAGTGCCGCTGGTGGTGGAAATACTCGCCGGGTTTGGGTTTTGCGTATCGCTCCGGAAAGAAATAACGGTATTGGTTGCCCCGGTAAAGCTCCGCCAGCTGGTTGAGCCACCAAAATTCGGCGTATTCTCATCAATGGCCAAAACCAAATTACCTCCTTGGTATACAAAAGGCTGACTGAACTCAATGGACAACCAAGTGTTTGCACCAGGCGTAGAGACAGAACCATTGAAAACCTGCGTCATGGAACCAACCGGTACCCAGTCCGTTGCAGTTAAAAAAGATGTTTTCGTGGTTTGCCCTAAGTAAATTACCCAGTCTTTTGAAAGTTGCCAGTTTGTGGGCACCGCCGTGGCTTGAAACGAAATTCGAGACAAGGCCGTCCCTACTGGGATATTCAATTGTGCAGGAGTAAAAATCTGCTGAGTATAGTTGAACCCCCAATTGGAATTGATGGGGTTGTTGGTCGTGGTACTCGCCGGAGTACCTACCGTGTAGGTAGTCTGAGCTGCCAAGGGCAACGCAATCAAAGCGATTACGGCGGCGATCCACGTGCGTAACAAGCTAGTAACCTGTTTCATAATCAATGACTTATGTAAATAATGGGAATTTTCGCGACGGAAAGATAGAAAGTTCCCGCCGACTGACAAAAAAGATGTGTTAAAAAAGTGTTGATAACCTCTATCCCTCCAGCACAATCCAGCCTTGTTGCAAGAGCGGTTCTGCCATTTTGAACTTGACGGACTTTTTCTCGCCCGAAACCAAGTTTGCGATGGTGACGGTGTCGTTGGGACGGTAAGCCGCCTTTTGCTTGACAACCGGCGCAGAAACGGGACGGCGCGGAGGGGTAGCCGCAACCGGGTTGGCAGTGGTAGAGGTCGACTCGGTCACGAGCTCCCTTCCCGCGGTCGTGGTTGGACGCGGGGCCGTTGGCCGCTGCGCGGGAGCTGCTTGCGGTGCTTCTTCGGGTATGTATGCCCGAAACAGGAAAGACACAGCCTCCCGATTTACTTGGTCCAACATGTCCTGGAAGAGTTTGAACGACTCGTGCTTGTAGATAAGCAGGGGATCTTTTTGCTCGTAGACGGCGCCTTGAACATTGGTACGCAGGTCGTCCATGTTGCGCAGGTGCTCCTTCCAAGCGTCGTCGATGGTGGAGAGAACGATGACCTTCTCCAATTCACGCAATGCACTTTGGCCTTGGGTTTCCACCGCCTTCTGAAGGGGGACCGAAACCTGCAGTCCGCGTTGGCCGTCGGCAAAGGGAACCAGGATGTTCTGGATTTGTCCGCCGTGCTCTTGGGCAATGCCTTGGAGAACCGGCGCCATCCGAACAGCCATTTGGTCGTTTTTCTGTTCGCTATATACTAAGGTATAGTCGAACAGCTTTTGGATGAGCTCCGCTGCGGAAGATTTGGCAAAGACCGAGGCGTCGAAAGGCAGGTCGGAAATGCCCAATTGCTCGAATACTTCAAGGGAAAATCCTTCGAAATTCCGGTCGGGGTGGGTGGAACGGACCAGCACGTCGCAGAGATCGTAAAGCATGTTGGCAATGTCCACCTGAAGGCGTTCGCCGTACAAAGCGTTGCGACGGCGTTTGTAGATGCCTTCGCGCTGGGCATTCATGACGTTGTCGTAGTCCAGCAAGCGTTTGCGGATGCCGAAGTTGTTTTCTTCGACTTTCTTCTGGGCGCGTTCGATGGACTTGGATACCAGGCCGTGTTGGATCATCTCCCCTTCCACGTGGCCCATGCGGTCCATGAGTCCGGCAATGCGGTCCGATCCAAAAAGACGCATGAGGTTGTCTTCCAAGGAAACAAAGAACTGGGAGCTGCCGGGATCGCCTTGACGTCCAGAACGTCCGCGGAGCTGGCGGTCTACCCGGCGGGAGTCGTGCCGCTCGGTTCCGATGATGGCCAGACCTCCTGCGGCCTTGGCATCGGGAGACAATTTGATGTCGGTTCCCCGGCCGGCCATGTTGGTGGCAATGGTTACCGCACCGGCGCGTCCGGCCTCGGCCACGATCTCGGCTTCCCGCTGGTGCAGTTTGGCATTCAGGACGTTGTGCGGGATGTTGCGAAGTTTCAGGGCGCGGCTCAGCAATTCGCTGATTTCCACCGATGTAGTGCCTACCAAAACGGGGCGGCCCGCCGTACTCAATTTGACAATTTCGTCGATGACGGCGTTGTACTTTTCCCGCTTGGTCTTGTAGACCAAGTCGTCGTCGTCCTTCCGAGAAATGGGGCGGTTGGTGGGGATGACGGTGACGTCCAATTTGTAGATTTCCCAGAATTCGCCGGCCTCCGTCTCTGCGGTACCGGTCATGCCCGCCAATTTGCGGTACATGCGGAAGTAGTTCTGCAGGGTAACGGTAGCGTACGTCTGGGTTGCCGCTTCGATGGTGACGTTTTCTTTGGCCTCAATGGCTTGGTGCAATCCGTCGGAATAACGACGGCCTTCCATGATGCGGCCCGTTTGCTCGTCGACGATTTTGACCTTGCCGTCCATAAGGACGTATTCTTGGTCTTTTTCAAACAAGGTGTAGGCCTTGAGCAGCTGGCTCATGGTGTGAACCCGTTCGCTTTTGATGCGGTATTCGCTCAGCAAAGACGCCTTGTGCTCGGCTTTGTCTGCGGTGGTTTCTTGGGATTTTTCAATGGCTGCCAAAGACGTGGAGATGTCTGGCATCACAAAGAAATCGGGGTTGGTCCGTTCGGCCAGGCGTTCCATGCCGCGGTCCGTGAGCTGAACCTGGTTGTTTTTCTCTTCGATGGTGAAGTAGAGCTCCTGGTCCACCACCTTCATCTCGCGGCCGTGGTCTTGCATGTAGAAGTTCTCGGTCTTCTGGAGCAAGGTCTTGTTCCCGTCTTCGCTGAGGAACTTGATCAGGGCCTTGTTTTTGGGAAGGCCGCGGTGGGCGCGGAGCAACTGGAAACCTGCATCTTTGGTGTCGCCGGCCGCCAGCAGTTGCTTGGCTTGGTTCAAGGCGTCTTGGGCAATGGCTTTCTGCGCATTGAACAAGTCGACCACGTGGGGCTTCAATTCGTTGAACTCGTGGCGGTCTCCATTGGGAGTCGGGCCGGAAATGATCAATGGCGTCCGGGCGTCGTCAATCAAAACAGAGTCGACCTCGTCCACAATGGCGAAGTTGTGGCCGCGCTGAACCAATTCCTCGGGGAAGCGAGCCATGTTGTCCCGCAGGTAATCGAATCCAAACTCGTTGTTGGTGCCGAAGGTGATGTCTGCTGCGTACGCCTTGCGTCGGGCGTCGGAGTTGGGTTGGTGTTTGTCTATGCAGTCTACCGTGAGGCCGTGGAACTGGTAAAGTGGGCCCATCCATTCTGCGTCGCGCTTCGCGAGGTAGTCGTTGACGGTTACCAGGTGCACGCCAAAGCCGGTGAGGGCGTTGAGGTAAACGGGCAAGGTGGCCACCAGGGTCTTGCCTTCTCCCGTGGCCATTTCTGCAATGCGGCCCAAATGAAGAACGGAACCGCCAATCAATTGCACGTTGTAGTGCACCATGTTCCATTCGACGTTGCTGCCGGCGGCGGTCCAGGTGTTGTTCCAGATGGCTGAGTCGCCCTCAATACGCAAGGCGTCCATCCGCTGGGCCAATTCCCGGTCCATGTCTGTAGCGGTTACCCGGAAGTTGCCGGCGCTGAGGCGGCGTGCCGTTTCCCGGATCACCGAGAACGCTTCTGGCAGAATTTCTGCCAACTCGGCCTCCGCCTTCTCGTAGGCCTTTTTGTCCAAGGCATCGATTTCAAGGAAAAGGGAATTCTTGGCGTCGGCGTCCTTCTCTCCTTCCGCTTGAACGCGCAATTGGGCGATTTGGTCCCGCTCTTCTTTTTGAGCAGCGGTTAAACGCGCACGGAATTCGGCCGTTTTGCCGCGCAGGCCATCGTTATCCAGCGATTGGATGGCGGGCTCTACCGCAAGAATGCGGTCTATATAAGGTTGGATCTCCTTGAGGTCGCGATCGGACTTGTTCCCAAGGAACAACGAGAGTATTTTTTGAATCATGGCAGGGCAAAAGTACAAAGCCCGTGCCACCTAAGCATTTAGTTCAATATTCTTCTTCGTTCCACAGAAAATCTTCGTCGGACGGGTAGTCGGGCCAAATTTCTTCGATGGACTCGTAGATCTCGCCTTCTTCCTCTTCAATGGCTTGTAGGTTTTCCGCTACTTCCAAGGGTGCGCCGGTGCGGATGGCGTAATCAATCAATTCATCTTTGGTGGCGGGCCAAGGGGCGTCGCTCAAGTAAGATGCCAATTCTAAAGTCCAGTACATGGCCGTTTTTTTCGTGGTTGGGTATATGCCGCAAAAGTAAAAATTCCCGCGGTGTGTGCAAGGGGATTTTTTAAGGAATCCAAGGGGTCTCTTGGGCTCCCAATTTGTTTGAAGACCAACGGCTTAGAACAAAAAGCCAATCGCTCAATCGGTTGAGATAGTGCAAAACTTCCCGGGGAATTTGGAGGGCCGATGGATCCTCTTTCAGCTGCTCTGTGGCTTCCACGCAAAAACGCTCTGCACGGCGGCAAACGGTACGGGCAATGTGCACTTGGCTCACCCAGGCGTGACCACCTGGCAGGACAAAATGGCGCATGGGTTCCAATTCGGCGTCCATGGAGTCCATGGATTGCTCCAAAATGGGGATGCGCTCCACGGGCAGGGCTGGAAGTTTCTCTACAAAATCGGCGCGGTCGTTGGCCAAATGGCTGCCCAAGGCAAACAGGTCAGATTGTATTTGATGCAAGAAGGCCCTTTGGGAATGAATTTCCGGTGGACATGTGTCCCGAATCCAGCCCATGTGGGCATTAAGCTCGTCGGTGGTTCCATAGGCATGGAGCCGTACGTCGGTCTTGGAAATGCGCTTTCCGCTGTACAAGGAAGTGGTTCCTTCGTCGCCGGTTTTGGTGTAGATCTTCATGGACGTTTTCCGGATGGATGAAGGAGTGCAAGCATCAATAAGCGCGTTGATTTTTGCCCTCCATATAATGTACAAACGCGCGATTGGCCACTTGGGTTCCGCCGGGTGTGGGATAATTTCCGGTAAAGTACCAGTCTCCGGGATGGTCGGGGATGGCTTGGTGCAGCCCTTCGATGGATTGGTAATGGATAAAAACCTGGGCTTTAAGGCCTTGCGGGGTGAGCAACTGCGCGATCTTGGTGTTCAATTGGTCGATTGTCCATGTTTTGTAGAGGGGCAAAACGGCATTGATTTGCTCTTCTTTGGGCAGGGTCAACTGGTGCAAGGCCTCGCGGTAGGCCCCTTCTACAACGGATTCGTACGACCCGTGGGCGCGGTGCAAGGCAATGGCTGCTTGGAAGGCAATGAAGTCGCCCATCTTGGCCATGTCTATGCCGTAGCAATCCGGGAATCGGATCTGGGGAGCACTGGAAACGATGTGGATGGTCTTGGGATTGAGTCGGTCCAGCATCTTGAGAATGCTCTGGCGAAGGGTGGTGCCGCGCACAATGGAATCGTCCAAAACCACCAGGTTGTCTGTGGACTTAACCACTTGGTAGGTGGAGTCGTACACATGGGCCACGAGGTCGTCGCGGGAGGAGTCTTCGGTAATAAACGTGCGCAGTTTGGCGTCTTTCCACGCAATTTTCTCTACACGCGGACGTTTGCTGAACAATGCACGCAAGGCTGCTGGGTCTTGCATGCGTTCCGGGTTTGCCAGCAATACTTGGGTGGCCTGTTCCTGGATGGCGTCCTCCACCCCTTTGACCAGGCCGTAAAATGCGACTTCGGCGGTGTTGGGAATAAAGGTGAATACGGTGTTGTCTACATCGTGGCCGACCGCTTTCAACAAGGGGGACGCCAACTGCTTGCCCAAGGAAATCCGCTCTTGGTAGATTTCTGCGTCGTTTCCGCGGGAGAAATAAATGCGTTCAAAGGAGCAATTGCTGCGCGGGCCGGGGGTTTGCACCTGCTCAATGGAAACCTCGGCATTGGCCTTTACCCAGAATGCATGTCCGGCGGGCAACTCGTGTACCGATTCGAAGGGGACCCCAAAAGCGGTCTGGATGACCGGGCGCTCAGAGGCAACCACGGCAATTTCGTCGTCGTAGTAGTAGTAGGCCGGACGGATGCCGTGCGGGTCCCGCAGTACAAAAGAGTCTCCCTGGCCAATCATGCCGACCATGGCGTAGCCGCCGTCCCACCGCTTGGAGGCCTTGCGCAGGATGTTGGGGATATCCAAGTGGTCGGCCTGGTACTGGGCGCGTTCCTGCTTGGAAAGTCCGAGGTCTTTGGCTTTTTCGTAAAGGTTGGCGTTCTCTTTGTCCAAGAAATGGCCAATTTTTTCCAAAATGGTCACGGTGTCTGCCTTCTCTTTGGGGCTTTGGCCGAGGCCAACGAGCTTGTCAAAGAGCTCGTCCACGTTGGTCATGTTGAAATTGCCGGCCAAAATGAGGTTGCGGCTCTTGTAATTGCTTTGGCGCAAGAAGGGATGGCAGGCCTCGATGGCGTTCTTCCCGTAGGTGCCGTAGCGGAGGTGGCCCAGGTAGACTTCGCCCAAAGCGGGCACGTTGTTTTTGAGGTAGGCCGGGTCTTGGAGGTGGCCCGCCTCTCCACCAAGCGCGTCGTCGATGCGCTTTTGGATGCGTCCGAAAATATCGGCAATCGGCTTTTGATCAATGCTCCGGTACCGGCTGAGGTAACGCTGTCCGGGAGGCATGTTGAGCTTGATAGAAGCCAGACCCGCGCCGTCTTGGCCGCGGTTGTGCTGCTTTTCCATCAGCAGGTACATCTTGTTGAGGCCGTAGAAGGCCGTACCGTATTTTTCCAGGTAAAAGTCCAGGGGTTTTCGAAGTCGGACCAGGGCAATTCCGCATTCGTGCTGGAGGGCGTCGCTCATAGGAGATGCTGCTAAGATGCAAAGATACGTATCTTCGTCGGCCGTGTTAATCGATATTCATACCCATATTTTGCCCGACCGCTTTCCGGCTTGGGCCCAGCAGTTTGGTTACGGTGGATTTGTATCCATGGACCACCATTGTCCGGGATGTGCCCGCATGATGGTGGACAACCAGTTCTTTCGCGAAGTGCAAGACAATTGCTGGGATCCGGAGGTCCGCTTGCGGGAATGTGCGGTACACGGGGTGCACAAGCAGGTTTTGTCTACCGTGCCGGTGCTCTTTTACTACTGGGCCAAGGCCCAAGACAACGCGCAAATTGCGCGTTTCTTGAACGACCACATGGCCGAAGTGGTGGGCCGCTACCCCGACCGGTTTTACGGGCTGGGCACCGTTCCGTTGCAAGATCCCGATTTGGCCATTGCGGAATTGGAGCGCTTTACTTCCCTGGGGTTGGTGGGGGTGGAAATCGGTT
>JBIIBX010000055.1:0-8841 GCA_044239185.1 Schleiferiaceae bacterium
AGGGGTTGTATGCGGCAGCGTCCGACGGGTTTGAGCGCACCCTCCAAATGCTGGGAGACGAACGCAACGACCTTTCTGAACAATGTTCGTATTTCCGGGCCATGTCTGCCGTCAAACTCATGAACCGCAACGCTGAGGATTTGGTCGCGTCGTTTTTGATGGAGTACCCCACCAGTGCCCGCCGGAAGGAAGCCATTCTGGAGACCACGGAGTATTTTTTCAACCGCAAGAAATACAAGGAAGCCCGGGTTTGGTTGCAGCGGTTGGACGGAATGGCCTTGAACCAGGAAGAACGCGGCGATTACAAGTTTAAGCTGGGGTACAGCTGCATGATGACCAACGACTCCAAGTCGGCCCAGCTCCATTTCAAAGACATCAAAGACGGCAAGTCCTCCATGGCCACGTCGGCCAAATACTACTACGGCCACCTGGCGTATTTGGACAGCAACTACGTCACCGCCATCCAGAATTTGTCGGCTCTCCGCAAGGATCCCCAATTTGGCCCCGTTGTGCCTTATTATCTGGCCCAGATGTATTACCAAACGGGCAACGACACCGCCTTGTTTCGTTTGGGTACCGAATTGCTGGCGAATGCCACCGCCAAACGTACTCCCGAAATCGCCAAGTTGGTTGGGCAGGCCTTGTACCGCCAAAAAAGGTATGCGGAGGCCATTCCGTATTTGGTAGTGCACCGCGAACAAGGGGGAAAAATGCGCCCCGAAGACTACTACCAGCTGGGAGTCGTGTACCATGCAACCGGCAAAATGCGGGAAGCCATGGAGGCCCTGAACAAGATGGCTGCGGGCAAATCTGCGGTGGCCCAGGCCGGCTATTATCTTTTGGGAGACGCTTACCTGAAAGAGGGCATGAACCAAGAAGCTTTGAGCGCTTTCAAAGCAGCCAGCGACATGGACTACGACCTCCGTTTGCAAGAAGAAGCCAACTACCACTATGCGGTACTGACGTATTCCACGGTAAGTCCATTCTCCAAGCCCATTGAGGTGTTTCAGCAGTTCTTGGCGAAGTACCCGCAGTCGGAATACAAGCGTGAAGCCAATGCCTACTTGGCCAACTTGTACACCACCTCCCGGGACTACGCACGCGCTTTGGAGGCCATAAAGGCCACCGGAATGGCCAGCATGGCCATGCGCGAGGCCTACCAGAAAGTGGCCTATTTCTTGGGCGTTGAGGCCTACAACGTGGCCCAATGGACCCAAGCCGGCGACTATTTCCGCATGAGTTTGGATTATCCTTTGGAATCTCGGTACGTGGCCCTCTCCCATTTTTGGTTGGGCGAATTGGCCTACCGATCGGACGATCCCCAAGAAGCCCTGTCCGAGTTTGAGAAATTCTTGAAGGTTCCAGGGAGCTACACGCTTACCGAGTTGCCCATTGCCCTGTACAACAAGGCCTATTGCCTTTTTACGTTGGGCAAATACGACGCAGCCTCGACGGCTTTTCGCCTCTTCTTGGATTCCAAAGACGCAGATGCCCGGCGCAAATCCGACGCCACCGTTCGCGTAGCCGACGCCTACTTTATGCAGGGCCGGTACAGCCAGTCGGAAGAATTTTACCGCCAGTACGCCAGCCAGAAAAACCCGGATGCAGACTACGCAGCCTTCCAGCGGGCTTTGAGCTTGGGGTTGCAAGGCAAGCATACCGAGAAGTTGGCTGTACTGAACGGGATGGCCGCGACCTACCCCAAGAGCAAAATGCTCCAAGACGTCGATTTTGAACGAGCGTCTACGTTTTTGCGCTTGGACAAGAACGACGAAGCCGCTGCCGCTTTTGTTGCGTTTGCGGAGAAATATCCGCAGTCCTCTCAGGCACGACGGGCCCAGATCAATGCCGCGTTGGCGTACCGGAACAAAGGAGATTTGTCCAAGGCCGCCACGTTGTTGAAGAACGTTGCAGACAAGAATCCCGGCACTGCAGAAGCGCGCGAGGCGCTGTCTCAAGCGCGAAGTGTCTACGACGATTTGGGTCGTTTGGAAGAGTATTTGGATTGGGTAGGAGGTATTGCCCAATCGGGAGTTTCCGTCAACGCCTTAGATTCTTTGGCGTACACCAGTGCCTACGAGAAATTTGCTTCGGGAAAGACGGCCGAGGGTCTGTCTGCTTTTCAGGCCTACATCCGCCGGTATCCCCAAGGGGCCTTTCTAACCCAATCCCAGCATTACCGGGGAGAAGCCGCTCGTTCCTTGGGCAAATGGGACGAAGCATTGACGGCCTACCGCGCTGTGACCGACTTGCCTCGGTCGACCTACTCGGAAAACGCCTACCGCTGGATCGGAACCCGTGCTCTGATCGATAAAAACTACGCCGAAGGCCGGTTGGCTTTTGAGAAGTTGATGACCTTGAGCGAGAAGCCCGAAGATTTCCGCCGCGCCAACGAAGGACTCATGCGGTGTGCTACCGGTTTGAACCAAAATCCCCAAGCCATTGGGTATGCCGACGCGATTTTGGCCGACGACAAGCACGCTCCGGAAGTGCGGAGCGAAGCCTACGCCGTCAAGGCACGCGGATTGCTGGCCCAAGGAGATTCGACGGCGGCACGCCAAGCTTACGACCAAGTGGTTCTTCACACCCGAGGCGGGTACCAAGCGGAAGGATTTTATTACCAAGCCCTTTTCCAAGCGCGGTCCAAAGACTATGCCGGCAGCAACGAGTCCATTTTTGCCTTGATTGACAACCATCCCAGCGAGTCGAACTGGCGCCACAAAGGATTGTTGCTTTTGGCGGAAAATTACTGGGGCCTGAACGACCCTTTCCAAGCGCAGTACACAGTGGATTTCTTGCTGGAAGATTCGCCGTCGGAAGAAATCAAAGCAAAAGCAGAATTAATCAAAGCATTGGTGTCTTCAACACCGGAAACGACTCGTGATTCACAATCCGCTAAGTAAGATGAAAATACGTTTGATTTTGACTGGGGTTGCCGTATTGGCTGCAACCGCTGCATGGGCCCAGCCCACCGGTGGAACCATGGGCGGTGTGGATATATTGGTGGTAGACAAGTACAAGGCCAAGGTGCGGGAGGCCGTGAAGATTACCGGTCAGCCGGAAGTGAAAGACACCACGGTGCAGCCGTTGCCGGTGAGTATCCGGGTTCGGCCGCGTTTTGCGGTACCCAAGGTACAGTTGGAGCCTATTCAGCCCGTGTCGATTGGAAAAACACGGGTAGAGCGGATGCCGAAGAACTACGTCCGCATGGGAGTAGGCAATTACGGTTCGCCCGAATTTGCCCTGGCCGTTGGAGCGGGTCGTACTACGAATGCCTCGTGGGCCTTGAAAGCATCGCACCAAAGCACGGCAACGGGGGTTCCTCAGGATACCCGGGTTTTTCGCAACAACGCGTCTCAAGACAACCGCCTCCAGGCTCGGTGGGTCCAAAATGTGGGGAGTGTTCGGATGTCCATGGGACTGGAAGGGCAAAGCCAGATGGTGTCGTTTTACGGGGTGCCTTTGGATTCTGCCCTCAATTTGTCCGATACCGCCAACCGGGCACCGCAGCGGTGGATGCATTCGGGAGGGGGAGAGTGGAACATTGAACCCCTGCGCACCAACCGCCGGTCGGTTTTTTATGGTGTGCAGACGGAGTACCGGTTTTTGTACGATGCCGTTGGCAGTGCACAGGAACACCGCGCGCGTCTGGCGGCGGACTTTCGCAAGCCCGTGGGCAATGTGGAGCTCTTGCTCCCCTTGTCTGCCTCGTTTTTGGATTTGAAGCAGTCCTCTGGTACCACCCGGGTGGTGTTGGCGGAGTTTGCGCCTTCGGTGGCGGATACGGTCGGGATTTTGAGTTTTACAGCGGGATTTAAGGCGGTCCCGGCCTTTCGTCAGTCTCCCGGCACGGCGGTACCCGCCAAGCTGTATGTTTTCCCCAACATCAAGATGACGGTGCCGTTGGTGAAGAATGTAATCAACATCCAAGGCGGCTATGTGGGCTCCGTCTTGAACACCGGTTGGGGAGGTTTGTTGGCCGTCAATCCGTGGATTTCGGAGCTGACCAATTACCGAGAATCTTCGGAAACCCGACTGTACGGAGGACTTACGGGCCGCATTACCGGACGCTTGAGTTACCAAGTGGGTGCCGCGTTTGTGGACCGCAACTTCGCTGCCCAGTTTTACCGGGATGCAGGGAAATTAACCACAGATTCGGGGAGAATCCACGTCGAGTACGTGAATTGGACCAATTTCCAGCAGCGTGCAGAACTGGCGTACCAACACCCCATCGGACTGGAATTTCGGTCGTTCTACGAGCGCAACGGGTTTAAAAGCAGCAGTGGAACCTTGTACCACTTGCCGGCCTACGAGGCAGGTATAAACGCCTTGCTGAACCTCAAAGGCAAAGTGCGTTTGGAGTCGGACTTGCGGTGGGTGGGTCCTCGGAACATTCCGAGCGCAGATACGGAACCGGGCCAACTACCGTCGTATCTGGATTGGCGCATTGGGGTTTATTACCAGTACAACAAACAGCTTCAAGCCTATGCCAACGGCACCAATTTATTGAACCAACCGTATGCCTTGTGGCAGGGGTATACCGTCCAAGGAATACGCGGGGTTCTGGGCTTGTCCTACAAGTTTTAAACGGCTTCCCGCTCGCCCCGGCCGAGTAGGTAGATTTCCCGGTTGAAAAACGGGAATTGTTGAAAACCTGTTGAAAATAGGGGGTCTTTCCCAAAGCGGTCTCGCGCATGCGCGAGACCGCTTTGTTATCTTTGTAGGTATTCCAAAAAATAAGACGCAATCCATGAGCGACCCCAAGAATTACGGCGCAGATAGCATTCAAGTACTCGAAGGATTAGAGGCGGTGCGCAAGCGCCCCGCCATGTACATTGGTGACATCGGTGTAAAAGGCCTTCACCACTTGGTTTATGAGGTGGTGGACAACTCCATCGACGAAGCTTTGGCCGGCCACGCAAGCCGGATTGACGTCCAGATCCACGAAGACAATTCCATTTCGGTCAAGGACGACGGACGGGGCATCCCCGTAGCCATGCACACCAAGGAGCAAAAGTCGGCCCTGGAAGTGGTCATGACCGTGTTGCATGCCGGGGGTAAGTTTGACAAGGATTCCTACAAGGTTTCCGGCGGTTTGCACGGAGTAGGTGTGAGCTGTGTGAATGCCCTTTCTACCGACCTGAAAGTCGATGTCCACCGCGACGGCAAGCACTACCGCCAAGAATACAAAATCGGTGTGCCGCAGTACCCCGTTAAGGAAATTGGCGCATCGGACTACCGCGGCACCATTGTGCATTTTGTGCCTGACGCATCGATTTTCTACGAAACCGTTTACCATTACGACATTTTGGCCGCCCGTTTGCGGGAGCTGTCGTTTTTGAACCGGGGAATCACCATCACCCTGACCGATTTGCGCAACCCCGACGCGCAAGACGAAAATTGGCAACCCCGTGCGGAAACCTTCTTCTCGGAAGGCGGATTACGGGAGTTTGTGATTTACGTGGACCAAAACCGCGAGCCTTTGATTGAGGACGTGATGTACATGGAAGGCGAAATCGAAGGCATTCCCGTGGAAGTGGCCATGAAGTACAACACTTCGTACTCCGAAAACATCCACTCCTACGTCAACAACATCAACACGCACGAAGGCGGTACCCACTTGGCCGGTTTCCGCCGCGCTTTGACGCGTACCCTGAAAAAGTACGCGGACGAAAGCGGTATCCTGACAAAGGAAAAAATCGAAGTAGCCGGCGACGACTTCCGCGAGGGGTTGACTGCCGTCATTTCGGTAAAGGTCATGGAGCCCCAGTTCGAAGGCCAGACCAAAACCAAATTGGGCAACTCGGAAGTCGGCGGTGCGGTAGACCGCATTGTAGGTGAGATGCTGGCCAACTACCTGGAGGAGCACCCTGCAGAAGCGCGTATTGTGGTTCAAAAGGTCGTCTTGGCGGCGAAAGCCCGGATTGCAGCGCGCAAAGCCCGGGAGATGGTACAGCGCAAAACCGTTCTCGGAAGCAACAGTTTGCCCGGAAAATTGGCGGATTGCCAGGAGACCGACCCCGCGAAGTGCGAAATTTTCTTGGTCGAAGGAGACTCGGCCGGAGGTACGGCCAAACAAGGCCGCGATCGGCATTTTCAGGCCATCATGCCGCTCCGGGGCAAGATCCTGAACGTGGAGAAAGCCATGATTCACCGGATTTTTGAAAACGAAGAAATTCGCAACATTTTTACCGCCCTGGGCGTGAGCATTGGCACCGAAGAGGACGTAAAAGCCCTCAACATTGCCAAATTGCGCTACCACAAAATCGTAATCATGTGCGACGCCGACGTCGACGGTTCCCACATCGCCACCTTGATCATGACGTTCTTCTTCCGCTACATGAAGGAGCTGATTGAACGCGGGTACGTGTACATTGCCTCACCGCCCTTGTACTTGGTGAAAAAAGGCAACAAGCAACAGTACGCGTGGAACGACCAACAGCGCGACGTTTTGTCCCGCGAATTGGGCGGCGAGAACGAGTCCGGTGTGAATATTCAGCGGTACAAAGGTTTGGGTGAAATGAATGCGGAGCAGCTTTGGGACACCACCATGAACCCGTCCTTCCGCACGCTGAAGCAGGTGACCATCGAAAACGCTACGGAAGCAGACCGCATCTTCTCCATGTTGATGGGAGACGACGTTCCGCCGCGCCGCGAGTTCATTGAAGCAAATGCAAAATATGCCCGCATTGACGCGTAATCCGGTGGATTTTGCGCACTAATTTTGCACGGCAATTCTGCATAATAAAACCCTTGGTATGAAAATTACGGTCGTCGGTGCCGGCAACGTTGGTGCCACCTGCGCGGAAAATATCGCGCGTTTGGAGCTTGCTCCGGAAGTTGTATTGTTGGACATCAAAGAGGGCTTTGCCGAGGGCAAGGCCATGGACATGATGCAGACCGCCGCTATCCAAGGTTGGAGCACGCGGATCACCGGTACAACCGGCGACTACAGCAAAACGGCGGGTTCCGAAGTGGTGGTGATTACTTCCGGCCTTCCTCGCAAGCCTGGGATGACCCGGGAGGAGTTGATTGGAACCAATGCGGGCATTGTAAAGTCGGTGGTTGAGAATGCGTTGAAGTACTCTCCCAATGCCACCATTGTGGTGATTTCCAACCCCATGGACACCATGACCTACTTGGCAGCCAAGACCAGCGGTTTGCCCAAGAACAAGGTCATCGGTATGGGCGGTATTTTGGACTCCAGCCGCTTTAAATACTACTTGAGCCAAGCCATGGGCGTGCCTGCGGCCGATCTCCAGGGCTCCGTCATTGGCGGCCACGGAGACACCACCATGATTCCTTTGACACGTTTGGCGAGCTACCAAAGCAGCCCCGTAAGCGCCCATTTGTCCGACGAGCAGTTGGCCAAAGTAAAGGCCGACACCATGGTCGGCGGCGCTACCTTGACTGGATTGCTGGGAACCTCAGCTTGGTATGCCCCCGGTGCCGCCGGTGCTGCGCTGGTAGCGAGCATTGTGCGCGACGAAAAGCGCGTGTTCCCTTGCTGCGTTGCCCTGAACGGAGAATACGGCCAAACCGACATTTGCTTGGGCGTTCCCGTGGTCATTGGCAAGTCCGGCTGGGAGAGCATTGTGGACCTTCATTTGACGGCCGACGAGCAAGCCGAATTTAACAAGAGCGCTGCTGCGGTTCGCTCGATGAATGCGGTATTGGACACGCTGTAAGCGTTTCGTCTTTTCCAAACCAAGTGTACCGGTGGGCAGCAATCCATCGGTACATTTTTTTTATGAGCCATGCGGGGATGCGTTGCAGCACCCATCCTAAAGCCGAATAGGGGGCGGGCAATGTCCCTAAAAGAGGAGCCAAGGCCATGGGGCCGTGGAGCCACTCCAACCCATTCCAGAACGCGACGCCATCGGCATGGGGGTCTGGATGGGAGGCAAAGTGCAGGCGGTTAAGGCGGTCCCGCTTTTGCAACCAGCGGACGGTGGCGTTGCAGAGCACACACGGGCCGTCGTAGAGCACCCAAAAACAGTTGGCCGGCTCGGGTGTCCAAGAACCCCAGTCCAGGGCAGATGGGTCGTCGCTCGGTGGAGGAGGCAGGACGGGCTCCGTGCTCATGGCAGCACCAGCAGGCGCTCGGTTTGGTTGCCCACCCGGACGAGGTAGAGTCCGGCCGGCCAGTGGCCCAAGGGCACTTCAAAAGGTTCCGCGGAGGCGTGGCCCGAGGCCATCTGTTGCCCCGTAGAATGAAGGACCTCCCACGTTCCGGAGGCACCGGCCATCCAAAACGAATGCCGCGCCGGGTTGGGCCACACTTTCAGGGTTTTTTCGGCACGTACAGGTTCCTCGGGAAGCCCAATGGTGTAGGCCTTCCCCTTGAAAACAAGCAAACCGCCGCCGCGCTGCCCCAAAAGCAATTCGGGGTAGCCGTCGCCGTTTAAGTCCTTCACGGTAGGGGCGTTGTTTCGGCCGGATTGGACCCACGTGCCGCGTCGCTCCAACGCGGGACGCCCGATCAAACGGAAATTGGGACGAAGGAAATCCCTCCCCAAGAGGGGCAAGGTGCAGCCTTGGGTGGTCAGTAAGTTGTTCGCGACGGCGTCTCCGTAGGCATGGGAGCGAAAAGGGGTCAAGGTGCTGGCCAGCATGAGGTCTGCGTAGGGCAGGTTTTTGCTGAAGCAAATTTCAATTACCACATTGCGCTCTCCGTCCCAATCAAACGGGGTCTGAAGAGCAACGGTGTTCCACCCCACCGATGGAACGTGCAGGTAGTTAAAAACTTCCTTGCCATCCGGAATCCAGCCCGTAAGGCTGTCTGCGTCGGTGTGTTTCATCCGGATGCTGAAGCCTTGGCTCAGGTACTGCATGGTGCCG
>JBIIBX010000143.1:0-3977 GCA_044239185.1 Schleiferiaceae bacterium
AGTGGACCTCCTGTGGAAGAAAATGGGCGTTCACCCGGACACCATTCGCCAGCAAACCGAGAAAATCAAAGGAACCATCGCCCGTGTGGATGGGGGACAGCCCTACTGGGGCCGTTCTGCGCAAGATGCCTTGGCGGCGGCTCAAAAGGCAGCCAAAGAAGCCGGGGACGACTACGTGACCGTGGAAGCGTTGTTGGTGGGCGTTTTACGAGGAAAAGAATCCATGGCCCAAGCCCTGAAGGATGCAGGCGTCACGGAGAAAGGCCTTTTGGCGGCCATATCGGACCTCCGAAAAGGGGGAAAAGCCACCACAGCCAGTGCCGAGGAAACCTACCAAAGCCTGCGGAAATACGCCATTGACTTGAATGAACAAGCGGAGGCAGGCAAGCTGGACCCGGTGATTGGCCGGGACGAAGAAATTCGCCGGGTGTTGCAGATATTGAGCCGTCGGACCAAAAACAATCCGTTGCTGGTGGGCGAACCGGGCGTAGGGAAAACTGCCATCGCCGAGGGGTTGGCCCACCGCATTGTGCGGGGCGACGTGCCCGAAAACTTGAAGGACAAGCGCGTCTTCTCCTTGGACATGGGTGCGTTGATTGCAGGCGCCAAATACAAAGGCGAATTTGAAGAACGGTTGAAGGCCGTCATCAAGGAGGTGCAAAACAGCGAAGGGCGCGCCGTGCTCTTTATTGACGAAATCCACACCCTGGTGGGTGCGGGCGGCGGCGAGGGGGCCATGGACGCGTCGAATTTGCTCAAGCCGGCCTTGGCCCGTGGAGAGCTGCGGGCCATTGGCGCCACTACCCTATCCGAATTCCAGAAATACTTCGAGAAAGACAAGGCCTTGGAACGTCGGTTTCAGCAGGTGTTGGTGGACGAACCCGACACGGAATCGTCCATCTCCATTCTCCGGGGGATCAAAGACAAGTACGAAGCCCACCACAAGGTTCGAATCAAGGACGAAGCGGTCGTGGCTGCTGTCACGTTGAGCCAGCGGTACATCACCGAACGTTTTTTGCCGGACAAGGCCATCGACTTGATGGACGAGGCCGCGGCACGGATGCGGTTGGAAATCAACTCCAAGCCCGAAGAATTGGACGCCTTGGACCGCAAAATTCTGCAGCTGGAGATCGAACTGGAAGCCATGAAGCGCGAGGAGGACACCAAGAAAATGGCCTTCCTCAAGCAAGAACTGGCCTCGCTCAACGAAGAACGCACGGCGTTGCACGGACGGTGGTCCGCGGAAAAAGAACGCATCGACAAGGTCCAGAAAATCAAGGCGGCCATTGAATCCTGGAAAGTTCAGGCCGATGCAGCCGAACGCGCAGGCGAATACGGAAAAGTGGCCGAAATCCGCTACGGCAAGCTCAAAGAAAGCGAGGAAGAACTGACTGCGGCTTTGCTGGAGTTGGACCAAGCCCAGTCCGGCAAAAAACTGGTGCAAGAAGAGGTCACCGCCGAAGACATCGCCGAAGTGGTAGCGCGCTGGACCGGCATTCCGGTCACGCGCATGCTGGAGAGCGAACGCAGCAAGCTGTTGCGGTTGGAGGAGGTGCTTCACCAACGGGTGGTGGGCCAAAACGAAGCCATCGAATCCGTGGCCGACGCCATCCGCCGTAACCGCGCCGGGCTTTCCGACCCCAAGCGCCCCATGGGTTCCTTCCTGTTTCTGGGACCTACCGGCGTAGGGAAAACCGAACTTGCCCGCAGCCTGGCTAACTTCCTATTCGACGACGAAAACGCCCTTATCCGGATCGACCTATCCGAATACCAGGAGCGGCATTCCGTGAGCCGTTTGGTGGGAGCGCCTCCGGGCTATGTGGGCTACGACGAAGGCGGTCAACTGACCGAAGCAGTCCGACGGCGTCCCTACTCCGTCGTTTTGTTGGACGAAATCGAAAAAGCCCATCCCGATGTGTTTAACGTTTTGCTGCAGGTGCTGGACGACGGTCGACTCACGGACAACAAGGGACGAACCGTCAATTTCAAGAACACCTTGCTGGTGATGACGTCCAATTTGGGATCGGAATTGCTGCTGCAAGGGGAAGGTTCTGAGGCGGTTATGGAGTTGCTCAAACAAACGGTTCGCCCCGAGTTCCTCAACCGAATCGACGAAATCCAGGTATTCCACCCGTTGCGCAGCCAAGACCTGGTTCGGGTGGTGCGCATCCAGTTGAACCTGTTGGCGGCCCAATTGCACGAGCAGGACATCACGATCGACTTTACCGATGACGCAGTGGCCTACTTGGCGCAAGAAGGATTCGACCCGGCTTTTGGAGCTCGGCCTGTAAAGCGGTTGATCCAGCGGTTGGTCACCAATGCCTTGTCCAAGCAAATTCTGGCGGGCACCCTCGCGACCGACGGAGTGGTATTGGTTGAAGTGGACGAAAAGGGATTGGTTTTTCGAAACCTGGGAGCCTCTTAAACGGCTCCATCGGATGATTTTGTACAATCCCCGCGGTCCTGACGGACCGCGGGGATTTTTTTGCTCGCCGAAAAAGGCGCTTAATTTACCGGTAAATCTTCCGGCGGTTCAACCACCGGATATAGTCCTGCCGGTTTTTCTCGTGGGCTTCGTCGGTGACGGCAAAGCGGTGGGTTCCAGGTTGGTCTGGATTGGCACACATGTAAATGAATGCATGCTTTTCCGCGTTCAAAACGGCGTCCATGGACTGGATTTCGGGGATGGCAATGGGACCCGGAGGCAGTCCTTGCACTTGGTAGGTGTTGTAGGGACCGGGGGCGCGGAGCATGTAGTTCAGCACCCGCCGAACGGGTTTGGTTTGCGGACGCCAAGCCCGGTAGGCAAAAATGACGGTAGGATCCGACTGCAGCAGGATGCCTTGGCGAAACCGATTGAGGTACAAGCCCGCAACGCGTGGCATTTCTGCTCCATTGGAGGTCTCTTTTTGCACGATGGACGCCAAGGTGGCCACCTGGAGCGGCGTTAATCCCTGTTTTTTGGCCAGCGCCAAGCGGTCGGAAGTCCAAAATGCGGCATACCCCTCCAGCAGTTTGGCCAAAACTTCCTCGGGCGAGGCACTCCAATACACCTCAAACGAATTCGGAACAAAGGCCGCCAAACGAGCAGCGCGGGGCGGATTCCCGTGGTGGGTCCAAAAAGAGTCGGACTCTAAAGCGGCGTGGATGTCTGCCGAATCCAGGGAGAGTTGGTTGGACAACTTCTCGGCAAGATGGGCCCAATCGTCCACGCTGTGGAAGGAAATGCGCACGGGGTCTTGCCATCCAGCGGCCACGCGACCGTAAAGCGCCCGGCTTCCCTCTCCGGGTTGGATGCGGTAATGTCCGCCTTTGACGGTGGTTGGTGGGTTTTTAACCGCAGACCACAGGCGGAACAAGGCGGGAAAACGCAAGGCAGGCGCCAAGGAGTCTACCGCTTCTTCCCACGAGGCACCTGACGGAATATACACGGATTCGGGTTCCGATGGTCCGTTGGGCAAAAACGGAACCGACCAGGCAAAAGCGGCCAAAGCAACCAACACCCCCCCTGCTCCAAGAGCCCATTGGGGGGAGTTTTTGCATTTGGCAAAAAGGGAGAAAAGTACGTTTTTCATTGCGGGGCAAATAACTGAAAAAGGGCGACGTCTTCAAAGCCTTGGCGGGTGCGGTGCCAGGATTTCCAAACACCCGCAGACGCGTAACCGGCCTGTTCAAAGAGCCGGATGCTGTTTGCGTTTTGGAGGTGCACTTCGGCATACACCTGCCGCAGCAAGGCATGGTTGAAGGCCCAGTCGTGGGTGGCTTCCAACGCCAGCCCGGCCCATCCCTGGCCCCGTGCGGACTGGTCCAGCAAGATGCCCACGCCCGCCCGTTGGTGCACGGGGTGTGCGTCGTAGAGGTCTACAGCGCCCACGGCTCGGCCGTCTTGGACCGACTCAATCACAAAACGGACTTGGAGCACCTCCCAAAAGTCCTTGCCGGCGTCGTCCAAATACCGGCGCAGGAAATCCTCGCTG
>JBIIBX010000119.1:0-4736 GCA_044239185.1 Schleiferiaceae bacterium
AGGCGGATGGGACCGTTTACCGGGTAGGCCATGTTCCTTCAAAAACGTGTTCCGCGGGACCGACCAACTCAATGCCGGAAAATCCTCCGGGCCCGCTTTCGGCGCGCACCCTGAGCAATCCACCGCGCGTGTGCAGGGTAACCCACGGAGAATCGGTTTTCTTCAATACCGCAAGCACCAAGGCCGCAGCAGTCGCTCCGGTCCCGCAGCTGAGGGTCTCGTCCTCCACCCCCCGCTCGTAGGTTCGGATGTGCCAGTGGCCACTGTCGTCTTGTTCCAAAAAATTGGCATTCACGCCGGGTCCGCCGTACACCTCGTAACGAATGCGTCGGCCTTCAGCGCGCACGTCCATTTTATCTAGGTCTTGGACCAGCCCGACCCAGTGGGGAGATCCGGTATGGACAAAGTACCCGCCGTGCGCAGGAACGGGAAGTTCTGCATCGGCCATCCGAATCCGGACGGTGCCGTCTTCCTCCAAAAACGCAGTGCGTTCGCCATCGGCCGCCTGAAAGGCCGCAACCTGTCCGGTAAACAACTGCAAGGCGCGTGCAAAGGCCGCGGCACACCGGGATCCGTTTCCGCACAAAGAACCCAGGGCCCCGTCGGCGTTGAAATAAAGCAAGGAAAACGACTGACCTGCGCTTACCGGGGGGCGAAGCAGCATCAGTCCGTCAGCCCCTATGCCAAAATGGCGGTCGCACATACGGGCGATTAGCGCGGCGTCTTTCTCCGGGAAAAGGCCCTGAAAATCATGCAAAAGCACGAAATCATTGCCGGTTCCGTGGTATTTGACAAAGGAATAGCCCATGGGTTAAAGGTACGGGTTGGCACCGTTTTTGAAATACCAAACGACGAAATTTGAACCCTAAACATTCTGAAGATTTCCATGGAAAAGAAAAATTGGCTCCCCCTAGGACTGGGTTTGGTTGGAGGCCTCTTGGCTTTTGGTGCCACCCAAGGATTGAAATCCGTTGCCCAGGCCGGTTGGCAACCGGTGGATGCCCCTACCCGCTTGGTGGCCGACGTACCCGGAATCGCTACGTCCACCGATTTCTCTGCTGCTGCCGAAAGCGCGGTTAACTCGGTGGTCCATGTAAAAACGTCGGTGGAGCAAGGGTATTACTTCAATCCTTTTCGGGACTTTTTCTTTGGTTTTGGGGAAGAACCCCAGATGACGCCGCGTATGGTGCAAGGCAGCGGCTCCGGAGTCATCCTGTCCAAGGAAGGCTACATTGTGACCAACAACCACGTCATCGACAAAGCCAAAGAGGTCAAAGTATCGCTCAACGACAACCGGGAATTTGTGGCCGAGGTAGTGGGAACCGATCCCACCACGGACTTGGCGGTGTTGAAAATCAAAGCGGACAATCTTCAACCCATTTCGTTTGGCAATTCGGATCTGCTTCGGCTGGGAGAATGGGTCATGGCCGTCGGCAACCCGTTTAATTTAACGTCTACCGTGACCGCGGGCATTATCAGTGCAAAAGGACGGAGCATCAACATGATCGACAACCAGAGCGCCATTGAGGCCTTTATTCAAACCGACGCGGCCGTCAATCCGGGCAATTCGGGCGGAGCTTTAATCAACACCCAGGGCGAACTCATTGGCATCAACACGGCCATTTCCACCCGAACGGGCAGCTACGAAGGCTATTCGTTTGCCGTCCCTGTCAACATTGTCAGCAAGGTAGTGGACGACTTGACGCGCTACGGGGTTGTGCAACGGGCGTACTTGGGCGTCAGCTTGTCCGACATTACGTCGGAATTGACTAAGGAAATGAGCTTAAACGTTTCTCAAGGGGCATACATCACAGACGTGGTGCCCGGAGGAGCAGCAGACAAAGCGGGTCTGCAACGCGGCGACGTGGTGGTACGCGCGGGCAGCAAAACGGTGAAACGGATGAACGAGTTGCTGGAGGTTGTGGGCGCCAAACGTCCCGGCGACAAACTTTCCGTCACCGTCATTCGGGATGGAAAGTCCAAAGATTTTGAATTGACTTTGCGCAACCGGGATGGAAATACCGAATTGATCAAAAAGGAAGAAACCCTGTCCGTAAGCAGCTTGGGGGCGCGGTTTGAGCCGCTTTCTGCGGAAGAAAAGCGCACATTGGGCCTGCGAGCCGGTGTCAAGGTGGTGGATCCCGGAAACGGTAAACTCCGCCGTGCAGGGGTTCCTGCGGGTTTTGTGTTGATCAAACTGAACAATACCGTAGTCAATTCCGTGGAAGACGTCCAAAAAATCATTGGGCCCCTGAAGCCCGGTGACGGCATTTTGCTGCAAGGTTACCGTCCGGACGGTGCCGCTGATTTTTACGCCTTTGGGTTGTAAAAACCGAGGAGCACAATCGCCGGGATTTTGGGTGCGATTAAAGCCGGCCCGCTCGTTCGAGCGGGCCGGCTTTTTTTGTGCGCTTGCTACGGGGTGAACCCTATTATCACGAAAAACCGACGGGGCTTTGTGTGCAAAATACACAATTTAACACTCTGTTAATCATTAATTTACGTTTTTTTATTAGCCTTTGGTGCCGCCGTACCTTTGCACCATCAAAACCAAAACCCTTGCCATGCGCACCGCAGCTCACTACACCCAATCCCTGGCCGAACGCGTCGAAAAAGAAAAGGCAGCCGCTGCCTTTACCAAAGCCGTTTCCGACCTTTTTTACGACCAAGGCGTCGAAATCGTTTTATTCCGGCAAACGTTGTTGGATTTGAAGCCTTCCGAGATTTTGTCTGCCCACGCGCATGCCGCGGTGATGACCGGTGCGCCGATTCAAGTGGAAGAAAGCGTTTTAATGGCCGAAGCCTTGAGCGCCATGCACCTCGCCCCTTCCCGGATTGACATTGGTCGTTTGGCCGTAGAATGGAAGCGCGAAGGTGCCACCCACCTGCAACGCGACCGTTTCTTGGCAGCTAAATTGGCCGCCTTTACCAAACCCAACCATGCACACGAGCCCGTGGATGTGGTGTTGTACGGATTTGGCCGCATTGGCCGTTTGGTCGCTCGGGAGTTGCTGGCCCAAGAAGGCAAGGGCGAGCAGCTGCGGTTGCGCGCCATTGTTGCCCGCGGCAGCGATGCGTTGTCTATTGAAAAGCGTGCCTCCTTGCTCCGCGTGGACTCCGTGCACGGTGCATTTCCCGGCACCGTAGAGGCCGACGTGGAAAACCAAGCCTTGGTGGTGAATGGACGCCCCATTCACTTGATTTCGGCCAGCGGTCCGGAAGAAATTGACTACACCGCTTACGGCATCCACAACGCCTTGGTGATTGACAACACCGGCGCATTTCGGGACGAAACCGCCCTGCGCCGCCACTTGACCTCCAAGGGTGCTGCCAAGGTGCTTCTGACGGCTCCCGGAAAAGGCGTTCCCAACGTGGTCATGGGCGTAAACGAATCCATGGTCACTCCGGAGTTGGAAATCCTTTCTGCAGCTTCCTGCACCACCAACGCGATTGTTCCGGTGTTGAAGGTGATGAACGAACAATTTGGCATTGAAAAAGGCCACATCGAGACCATTCACGCCTACACCAACGACCAAAATTTGGTGGACAACATGCACCCCAAATACCGCCGGGGCCGCGCTGCTGCGTTGAATATGGTCATTACCGAAACCGGTGCCGGAAGCGCTGTAGACAAGGCACTCCCCGGTCTGGGCAGCAAGTTGACGAGCAACGCCATTCGGGTTCCCGTTCCCAACGGCTCCTTGGCGATTTTGAATTTGACGCTTTCCAAAAATGCCAACCGGGAGGCCGTCAACGCTGCGTTAAAAGCCGCCGCCTACAACGGTCCCTTGGTGGAGCAAATCATGTACAGCGTGAGCCCGGAATTGGTGTCTTCGGACATTGTGGGCAACCCTTGCCCCAGCATTGTGGACAGCGAGGCCACCATTGTGCATACCGACGACCGGTCCGTGGTGCTCTACGTGTGGTACGACAACGAATACGGGTACACCCGCCAGGTGCTGCGTCTTTCCAAGCATTTTGCCGGCGTTGAAAGCTTGAAGTATTACTGAGAACGTTTGGTTCTGTAACCGCGCGGTTCCGCGCGGCAAAAAAAAGGGGGGCTCGAAGAGCCCCCCTTTTTGTTTCCCTTTGGATTTTGCTGCCGGGCGTCTACCGCTCAATGATGGTGCGAAGCAATCCCTTGCTGCTGTTCACAATTTCCTCCAGCGCAATCATCGTTTCGGTATTTTGAACCCCTTCGATGTCTGAGATGGCAAAAATGATTTCCTTGGCGTGCTTGGCGTCGCGGCACCGGATTTTGGCAAAGATGCCAAAACGGCCCGTAGCCACGTGGGCAACGGTCACTTCGGGGATTTGCTCCAAGGCACCGATGACGGCCATGGTTGCGCTGGACCGGCTGAGGTAAATGCCCACAAAGGCAATGAACCCGTAACCGAGGACATCGTAATCCACGTGGAGGCTGGCGCCTTTGATGATACCCGCCTTTTCCATCTTTTTGACGCGCACATGGATGGTTCCAGGGGAAACCCCCAGGGTCTTGGCAATGTCCGTGTACGAGGTCCGGGCATCTTCCAAGAGGGCCAACAGGATTTGTCGGTCTACGTGGTCCAACGAGGGAAGCGGGAGGTTTTTGTCGTCGCTCATGGCTTTTTCAAAAAGGGCAAGGTCACCACTTCCGCGGCAAGCGCTTGGTTGCGGACTTGGACGAAAATTCGGCTGCCGGGGGTGCTTCGTTCGGTGGGAACATAGCCCATGCCAATGGAAATTGACAAGGA
>JBIIBX010000219.1:0-6795 GCA_044239185.1 Schleiferiaceae bacterium
TCCGAGAAGGTACACCCAAGGGGTTCAACACGATGTCTACCGGTGTTCCGTCTTCCAAGAAAGGCATGTCCTCTTCGCGAACGATTTTGGCCACAATCCCCTTGTTTCCGTGACGACCGGCCATCTTGTCTCCCACCTTCAGCTTGCGCTTCTTGGCGATGGTTACTTTGGCCAACTTCACAATACCCGCGGGCAATTCGTCGCCCACGCTAATAGTAAATTTCTTGCGGCGGTAAACACCGGTCAAGTCACTTACCTTGATCTTGAAATTGTGCAACAATCTGTCAATCAAGATATTCTTGTCCGAGTCGGTGGTCCAAACACCACCGGTCAGGTGGGTGTAGTCCTCCACGGCGTTCAAAACCTTCTGGGTAAACTTGGTGCCCTTCGGGATGATTTCTTCGTTCAGGTCGTTGGTTACGCCTTGGCTGGTTTTGCCGGCTACCAATTGCCCCAATTTGTCCAAGAAATTCACGCGAAGCACTTCCAATTGCGAAGCAAATTCCAACTCCAAAGACTCCAATTCCTCTTTGTCTTTTTTGCGTTGGTTCTTGTCTTTCAGGCTGCGGCTAAACAATTTCTTGTCGATCACCACACCGCTTAGAGAAGGAGACGCTTTCAAAGAAGCATCCTTCACGTCGCCGGCCTTCTCGCCAAAGATGGCGCGCAACAGCTTCTCTTCGGGAGAAGGATCGCTTTCGCCTTTGGGGGTAATCTTACCAATCAAGATGTCTCCTGGCTTGATTTCCGCACCTACGCGAACAATACCGTTCTCGTCCAAATCCTTGGTGGCTTCTTCGCTCACGTTCGGAATGTCCGCCGTTAGCTCTTCCATACCCAATTTGGTGTCCCGAACTTCCAACGAATACTCGTCGATGTGCAAGGACGTAAAGATGTCTTCGCGGACCACGCGCTCGTTGATAACGATGGCGTCCTCAAAGTTGTATCCTTTCCAAGGCATGAACGCTACCAACAGGTTGCGGCCCAGGGCCAGTTCACCTCCTTGTGTGGCATAGCCTTCGCACAAAACCTGACCGGCTTCCACACGCTCTCCTTTGACCACAATGGGACGCAGGTTGATGGTGGTGCTTTGGTTGGTTTTCAAAAACTTCACCAACGGATACACCTTGATGTTGCTTTCAAAGCTCACCAGGGTGTCCTCTTCGGTGCGGTCGTAGGCGATGTGGATTTCGTTTGCGTCCACATACTCCACGGTACCGACGCCTTCGGCGTTGATCAGCACGCGGGAGTCGCGGGCCACTTGCTGTTCCAAACCGGTGCCCACAACCGGGGCTTCCGGACGCAACAACGGAACGGCCTGCCGCATCATGTTCGATCCCATCAATGCCCGGTTGGCGTCATCGTGCTCCAAGAAAGGAATCAACGAAGCCGAAATCGAGGCAATTTGGTTGGGGGCTACGTCCATCATGTCGATTTGCGTAGGCTCCATCATGGGGAAGTCGCCTTCGTCGCGCACTTTCACGCGGGGGCTCACAAAGGTGCCGTCTGCGTTCAAAATGGCGTTGGCCTGGGCAATAACCCGGTTTTCTTCCTGCTCAGCAGAAAGGTATACGGGCGCATCGTTCAAGTTTACTTTGCCCCCTTCGATCTTCCGGTAAGGCGTCTCGATGAAGCCCATGGAATTCACCTTGGCGTAAACGCACAAGGACGAAATCAGACCGATGTTCGGACCTTCCGGTGTTTCAATGGGGCACAACCGACCGTAGTGGGTATAGTGTACGTCACGTACTTCAAATCCAGCGCGTTCGCGGCTCAAACCACCGGGTCCGAGGGCGGAAAGACGACGCTTGTGCGTAATCTCGGCCAACGGGTTGGTCTGGTCCATGAACTGGCTGAGCTGGTTGGTTCCGAAGAACGAGTTGATTACCGAGCTCAACGTCTTGGCGTTGATCAAATCAATCGGTGTGAAGACCTCGTTGTCCCGGACGTTCATCCGCTCGCGGATGGTGCGGGCCATACGGGCCAAGCCCACGCCAAACTGGTTGGCCAACTGCTCTCCTACCGTGCGGACACGGCGGTTGGACAGGTGGTCGATGTCGTCCACTTCTGCCTTGGAGTTGATCAACTCAATCAGGTAGCGAACGATGTAAATGATGTCTTCCTTGGTCAGGACCTGCACCTTGTTGTCGATGTTCAATCCCAATTTTTGGTTCAACCGGTAACGACCTACGTCGCCAAGGTTGTACCGCTGCTCGGAGAAAAACAACTTGTCAATGATGCCGCGTGCGGTCTCCTCGTCGGGAGCTTCCGCATTGCGCAACTGGCGGTAGATGTACTCCACAGCTTCGCGCTCGGAGTTGGTTTGGTCCTTCTGAAGGGTGTTGTAGATGATGGCGTACTCGCCTGCTTCTACATCGTCCTTGTGCAACAAAATGGTTTGCACGTCGGCTTCTAAAATCAGGTCAAGGTGCTCCTTTTCCAAAACGGTATCGCGCTCCAAAATGACCTCGTTGCGTTCGATGGACACCACTTCTCCGGTGTCTTCGTCAACGAAGTCTTCGCGCCAGGATTTCAGCACACGGGCAGCCAATTTGCGGTCCAATACCCGCTTCAAGCCGGCCTTGGATACCTTGACTTCTTCGGCCAGGCCAAAGATTTCGAGGATGTCCTTGTCGCGCTCAAAACCAATGGCACGGAACAACGTGGTCACGGGCAACTTCTTCTTCCGGTCGATGTAAGCGTACATGACATTGTTGATGTCTGTAGCAAACTCAATCCAGCTTCCTTTGAACGGGATGATCCGCGCCGAATACAGCTTGGTGCCGTTGGCGTGGTAGCTCTGTCCAAAGAAAACACCCGGAGAACGGTGCAACTGCGATACCACAACCCGCTCGGCTCCGTTCACAATGAACGTGCCGCGTGGGGTCATATAGGGGATGGTTCCCAAATAAACGTCCTGCACGATGGTCTCAAAATCCTCGTGCTCAGGATCGGTACAATACAATTTAAGACGCGCCTTCAAGGGGACGCTAAAAGTCAGACCCCGCTGAATGCATTCCATTTCGGAATACCGGGGTGGGTCGACGAAGTAGTCGATAAACTCAAGAACAAACTGATTCCGGGAGTCCGTAATCGGGAAGTTCTCTGCGAAGGTTTTAAAAAGTCCTTCGAGCTTTCTGTCGTCCGGCTTTGTTTCGATTTGAAAAAAGTCACGGAACGACTTGATTTGGATATCCAGAAAGTCCGGGCTGTCTGCCGGCGCTATTGTGGACGAGAAATTAATCCGAGGGGTTGCTTTCGCCATGGAACTCACCGCTTAGGTAAAGGGAGAAATGGAAATAATGCAAAAAAGGCTTAGGTCTCGGGGCATGCGCCCCGAGGACCTAAACCGAAAAGGGAGGGAATTGGATTACGCCAATTCAACCACAGCCCCAGCTTCTTCAAGCTGCTTTTTCAGGGCTTCGGCTTCGTCTTTGGAAACGCCTTCCTTGATCTTGCCAGGAGCGCCGTCAACGGCATCCTTGGCTTCTTTCAGACCAAGACCGGTCATTTCCTTAACCAACTTAACAACAGCCAACTTGGAGGCACCTGCGTCCTTCAAGATCACGTCGAAAGAGGTCTTCTCTTCAGCAGCAGCAGCGCCACCACCTGCAGCAGGAGCTGCAACAGCCACAGCAGCAGCTGCGGGCTCAATGCCGTACTCCTCTTTCAGGTAGTTGGCCAATTCGCTTACTTCTTTAACGGTGAGGTTCACCAGAGCGTCACCGAGGGATTTGATATCCGCCATTGTAGGGATTTTTTTACGTTATTTAAATTGCAACAGTTGGAAGCTGAGTGCGTACTAGGTTTAGGCGTTGCGTTCCTCCAAAGTCTTGAGGAGACCCGCAACGGTTTGGCCGGCGCCGCTCTGCAGGGCAGAGATAACGTTTTTGGCCGGGCTCTGCAACAACAAGATGATATCGCCGATCAATTCTTCGCGCGACTTCAACGTTGCCAATGCATCGAGCTGAGCATCGCCTACGAATACCGCTTCGTCGATGTAAGCACCCTTCAAAAGAGGCTTGTCCGAAGTTCTGCGGAATTCTTTGATTAGACGAGCAGGGGCATTGCCTTGCTCGGCGATCAGGATGCTCGTGTTCCCGTGAAGTTGGTCGTAGAGCTCGTCAAAATTCTTTGACGAACGCTCCATGGCCTTCTTCAACAAGGTATTCTTCACCACGGACAACTGAATCCCCTGCTTGGCGCACATGCGGCGCAAGTTGCCAGTAGATTCGGCGTCCAAGCCGGCGATATCGGCGAGGTAAACAATGCTGGTTCCTTCCAACATACCCACCAATTCCTCAATCGCTTGATTTTTTTGCTCTTTCGTCATGGGGATTCAATTAGAAGGTTTTGATGTCTACAGCTACCCCTGGACCCATGGTAGGGCTCAAGAAGATGCTCTTGATGTAGGTTCCTTTGGCCGCGGACGGCTTCAAGCGAACCAACGTTTTCAGAACCTCTTCGGCGTTCTCACGCAACTTGTCAGAGTCAAAAGAGACCCGGCCAATGCTGGCATGTACAATACCGTAGCGATCCACTTTGAAATCGATCTTACCGGACTTCACTTCGTTTACGGCTTTGCCGATTTCCATGGTTACCGTACCGGTCTTGGGGTTTGGCATCAAACCGCGGGGACCCAAAATACGTCCCAAAGGTCCAAGCTTGCCCATGGCCGCCGGTACCGTGATGATCACGTCCACGTCGGTCCAACCGTTCTTGATCTTGTCCAAATACTCGTCCATGCCCACAAAATCAGCACCGGCCGCCTTTGCTTCGGCCTCCTTGTCGGGAGTAACCAAAGCCAAAACACGTACCGCCTTACCGGTTCCATGAGGAAGACTCACCACGCCACGAACCATTTGGTTCGCTTTACGTGGATCAACACCCAAGCGAACGGCCAGATCAACCGATCCGTCAAACTTGGTTGTGCTCACACTCTTTACCAATGCAGTTGCATCGGCCAAAACATACTGCTTATTGGCATCTACCTTCGCAGCAGCTTCTTTTTGCTTTTTAGTCACATTTGCCATGATTGGGTCGTGTTACAGGTTAATTAGGCTTTTGGCCTGTCACGGTAATGCCCATGCTTCGCGCTGTTCCTGCGACCATGCTCATGGCAGATTCCAAGGTAAAACAATTCAAGTCGATCATCTTGTCTTCTGCGATTGCCTTGACCTGATCCCATGTTACCTTTCCTACTTTCGTCCGGTTGGGAACGGCTGATCCGCCTTTTAATTTGGCAGCCTCCAACAACTGAACGGGTACGGGTGGGTTCTTAACGATAAAGTCAAAAGACTTGTCCGCATAAACCGTGATGACAACTGGGCAGAGTTTTCCTTGCTTTTCTTGCGTGCGGGCATTGAACTGCTTGCAAAATTCCATGATGTTTACCCCCTTCGCACCCAAGGCCGGACCTACGGGAGGGGAAGGGTTGGCAGCACCACCGCGAACTTGCAGCTTGATCATTGCGCTTACCTCTTTCGCCATTTTCTTGTTCTTACGTGGTTAACTCTCTGTGGAATTCTTTGGTCACTTGTGTTGGAAGCCCACTCGGGACCGCAACGGGAATTCCGACCGTTGTTATGCTTCTTTCTCTACCTGCATGAAGCTTAGCTCAAGCGGTGTTTTCCGACCAAAAATCTTGACCGTTACCTCCAACTTACGCTTCTCTTCAAATATTTTCTCTACCGTTCCCGTGAAATCGCGGAAAGGTCCATCAATCACTTTAACTGACTCTCCCAATACAAAGGGAACAGCCATGTGTTCAGCCGTCTCGGCCAATTCGTCCACCTTGCCCAACATGCGGTTGACCTCGGACTGACGCAAAGGAGTAGGCTCACCGCCCTTGGCCTCGGACAAAAATCCAATGACCCCGGTGACATTCTTAATGGTGTGAACCGCTTCACCGGTCAAAACCAATTCGACCATGATGTATCCCGGAAAAAAGTTGCGCTCTTTCAGCACTTTTTTACCGTTGCGAATCTGGTACACTTTCTCCGTAGGGACCAAGATTTGACCCATCAAGTCCGCGAGGCCAATACGGCCCATCTCGTTCTCGATGTACGTTTTAACCTTGTTCTCCTGGCCACTGATGGCCCGAACGACATACCATTTCTTTCCCGACTCGCTCATTACTTCTTTTTATTGGTCTTAAGCAAACAGGGAATACAAGAAATCCAGTGCACCTGCCAGGGACTTGTCCATGGCAAATACGACCAAAGAAAAAACCAACGATGCCACGATGACCAACAACGTACTCTTTTGGAGTTCCGCCCATGTAGGCCAGGTAGAAAGCTTGGCGAATTCCTCGTAAGAGGATTTCAAATAAGTTCTTAATTTTTCCATAACGATCGTATTGGCTTGCACGGGTGGAGAGATTCGAACTCCCATCAAAGGTTTTGGAGACCTCTATTCTACCCTTGAACTACACCCGTAAGTGGGAAAAGGTGCTCCGGGTTTGACCCCGGAACACCTCGTTCCCAATGAATGAATCTACTATTCGACGATCTCCGTAACCTGACCGGCACCAACGGTGCGGCCACCTTCGCGGATAGCGAAGCGAAGACCCTTGCTGATAGCAACAGGAGCGATCAAGTTAACCTCGATGGACAAGTTGTCACCGGGCATAACCATTTCAACACCAGCAGGCAACATGATCTCACCAGTTACGTCAGTCGTACGCAAGTAAAACTGCGGACGGTATCTGTTGTGGAAAGGAGTGTGGCGACCGCCTTCTTCTTTCTTCAAGATGTACACCTCAGCCATGAACTTTTTGTGGGGCTTAACGGAACC
>JBIIBX010000057.1:0-8611 GCA_044239185.1 Schleiferiaceae bacterium
CGGTTGTTTGAAGGGTTTGAATTCGAGAACAATCCCGTTCATGCCGACGACCAAAGTCTGTACATCCAGACGACGTGGGGAGCACCCAACGGCCGGTTGATGCGGTGCTTTTTGGACCGACCCGAACCTGCGCAATGGGTCGAGGTTATTGCCGAGCGCCCTTACCCCATTTCGGTTTCTACCGGCGGGGGATTTTTCTTTGTGAATGGCCTGAAGGACGCTTTGAGCGTTGTAGACCGGGTGTCCGTTGACGGCAAAGAGGTGGTTTCCCTCCCGTTGCCCGGACAGGGAACGGTTAGCGGAGTAGGTGGAAAATGGAACGCCCGCGAACTGTATTTCTCCTTTACGAACGCAGTGACTCCCGGGACCCAGTACCGCTACATGCCCCGTGCCAACTCGGTAGAACTGTACCGCGCCAGCGGCATCGATTTTAATTCGGCCGACTATGTGTCTTACCAGGTGTTTTATACCAGCAAGGACGGCAGCAAGGTACCGATGATGATTACCCACAAGAAGGGCTTGAAGTACACAAAGAAAAACCCGACGATCCTCTACGGCTACGGCGGTTTTGGGGTGAACCTGACGCCGTCGTTCAGCACGTCCTACGTGGTTTGGCTGGAAAACGGCGGGGTATTGGCCATTCCGAATTTGCGCGGCGGGGGCGAGTACGGCGAGGCCTGGCACAAAGCGGGCACCCAGCTGCAAAAGCAAAATGTGTTTGACGATTTCATTGCCGCTGCAGAGTATTTGTTTGCGCAGAAAATCACATCGTCCAAGTATTTGGCTCTGTCTGGCGGATCCAACGGCGGTTTGCTGGTGGGTGCGGTCATGACGCAACGGCCGGATTTGGCACGCGTAGCGTTTCCCGCCGTTGGGGTGTTGGACATGCTGCGTTACCACACGTTTACCGCGGGCGCCGGATGGGCCTACGACTACGGAACGTCGGAACAAAGTGCGGAAATGTTTGGCTACTTGCTGGGCTACAGCCCCGTGCACAACGTGAAGCCCGGCACGTGCTACCCCGCTACGTTGGTGACCACAGCAGACCACGACGACCGCGTAGTTCCGGCGCATTCGTTCAAGTTTGCAGCGGAATTGCAGGACAAGCAAGGCTGCGCCAATCCGGTTTTGATTCGCATCGAAACGAAAGCAGGCCATGGCGCGGGCAAGCCCACCGCTATGGTGATAGAGGAAGCCATCGACAAGTTTGCCTTTGCTTTTTGGCACATGGGCGTCAAGAAATTGCCCAAGAAATAAGCGCATGAAAGCATTTGAGAATTACGTACTGGGCCAGTGGGTGGCCGGCGAAGGAGCGGAGTGGACGGCTTCCGATGCCCGCACTGGAGCCCCCTTGGGCACGGTTTCCAGCGCCGGTTTGAACTTTGACGAGGTGCTGGCCTACGGCCGCGCGAAAGGCGGTACCGCTTTGCGGAAAATGACCTTTCCGGAGCGGGGCCGCATGCTGAAAGCTTTGGCGCTGTACCTGACAGACCGCAAAGAGTCCTACTATGCGTTGTCGGCCGCCACGGGCGCTACCCGCGTGGACAGCTGGATCGACATCGAAGGCGGAATCGGCAACTTGTTTGCCAACGCGTCGTTGCGCAAGGAGTTTCCCGACCTGCCCTATTTTGTGGACGGCGACCCCGTTCGGCTGAGTAAAAACGGGACGTTTGTGGGCCACCACCTGATGGTGCCGCGTCGGGGCGTGGCCGTGCACGTAAATGCCTTCAACTTCCCGGTTTGGGGCATGCTGGAAAAGATTGCCGTCAACCTGTTGGCCGGCGTTCCTGCGGTGGTCAAACCGTCGGAATACACCAGCTTTTTGACCGAAGCGGTGGTGCGGGACATTGTGGCCAGCAAACTGCTGCCCGATGGCGCCTTGCAGCTGTTGGTGGGCAAGGGCGTTGGGGTATTGGATGCCGTGTCCGAAGGCGATGTGGTGACTTTTACAGGCTCGAATGCAACCGGATTGCGGCTGAAATTGCAGCCCCACTTTGTGGAGCGCGGGGTTCCCTTCAATTTGGAGGCCGACTCCTTGAATGCGATGGTGTTGGGTCCCGAAGCGACGCCAGCTACGCCGGAGTTTGACTTGTTTATCAAAGAGGTGGTCAAGGAAATGACCATCAAGGCCGGGCAAAAGTGTACCGCGGTAAGGCGGGTGGTCGTTCCCCAGGAGCACCTGGACGCGGTTCAAGAGGCCTTAGTAAAGCGTTTGGCCACGACCACCGTGGGCGACCCTTCCAAGGAGGGCGTGCGCATGGGGCCGCTGGCTACGTCGCTTCAGGTGGAACGGGTGCGCTCGTCGGTTGCGGCGCTGGCAGAAGAAATGCCGGCGGTGTTTGGAAACGCCCAGGGGACAGGAGCGCCGGTGGCGGACCATCCCGAGGCCGGAGCGTATTTTTCACCGGTGTTGTTCCGGAACGACCGTCCGTTTCAAGCGGTTCGGGCCCACGAAATCGAGGCGTTTGGACCCGTGAGCACGTTGATGCCGTATGCGTCCTTGGACGAAGCGGCGGCGTTGGTGGCCTTGGGAAAGGGCTCCTTGGTGACGTCGTACGTGGGAGCCAACCGCGAGAACGCGCGGGAATTCACGTTGGAGGCCGCAACGAGCAACGGCCGGATTTTGGTGCTGGACGCGTCGTCGGCCAAAGAAAGCACGGGCCACGGCTCTCCCATGCCGCTGTTGACCCACGGTGGACCGGGCCGCGCGGGGAACGGCGAAGAAATGGGCGGAAAACGCGGCGTCATGCACTACTTGCACCGCGTCGCTATCCAAGGCCATCCCGACGCCGTTCAGGCGCTGACGGGCCGGTATATCCCTGGAGCCGCGCGCCCCGAAGCCCAGCCCCACTTGTTCCGCCAGCATTTTGAAGACCTGCGGATTGGAGATACGGTGACCACAGAGAAGCACTTGGTCACCTTGCAAGACATCGAGGATTTTGCGGAGTTGAGCGGGGACAAATTCTACGCGCACATGGACGCCTCGTCGCTGGAAGGGACCATTTTCACCGGCCGCGTGGCCCACGGGTATTTTATCTTGAGCCGGGCTGCGGGCTTGTTTGTGGATCCGCCGAAAGGCCCCGTTTTGCTGAATTACGGCATCGAATACTGCCGATTCACCAAACCGGTGTACCCCGGGACCACCATTGGCGTGCGGTTTACGGTTCAGGAAAAAGTCGACCAAGAAAAACGGTCTGCCGAAGACGTTGCCAAGGGCATTGTGAAGTTTTACGTGGAAGTGTACGACGACCAAGACGACGTCGTGGCGGTGGCCGTGATTCTGACCATGGTGAAAAAACGCCTGGATGCCTAGTCCGTTTATCCGGGCGGATTTTGCGTTGCCGGAGGGGGCCTATGCGGTGCTCTTTTTAAGCGAACGCTCGCTGGACCAACCGGACTACGACGCCATGGACGCCCAGACCATGGCTTCGGTAGAGGGACTTCCGGGGTACCTGGGGTACGAAATGGTCCGCAACGGCGAGTCAGCCATTTTTATCAGTTACTGGATGGACCGCGCCGCGGTGGATGCGTGGAAGCACCATTCCTTGCACCGGGAGGCCAAAGCCCAAGGCCGGGCCGTTTGGTACGATGCCTACCGGTCCATCGTCTGCAAGGTGGAAGAATCGTCCGTTTTTCGGCGCGCGTTGGGCGGGTAGCCGCTTGGACCTGTTTTGCCCAGCGCTATCGGGCGAGCCGGTTACCGGCGAGCAGAACACCCCCATCCCAAGCGTCTGAATTACCTTTGCGTCATGAATGACGCAGTTCTCGCAGGCGGCGTGACCACGGAAGTGGCCCACGGCATTGCCACCGTTACTTTTTTCCACCCCCTAAGCAACTCCTTGCCCGGCAAAGTACTGTCGGCCCTGGTAGACGCCATTCACCAGGCAGGACAAGACCCCACCGTTCGGGTGGTGGTGCTGCAAAGCGCCGGGGAGAAAGTGTTCTGCGGCGGCGCCAGTTTTGACGAACTGAGTACCATTGCCGATGCGTCCACCGGCGACCGTTTTTTCATGGGATTTGCCAACGTCATCAATGCCTTGCGAACCTGCCCCAAATTGGTGATTGGACGCGTGCAGGGCAAGGCCGTGGGCGGAGGTGTTGGTTTGGCTTCGTCGGTAGATTACTGCTTGGCCCACCGGTCGGCGTCGGTCAAATTGAGCGAATTGGCGGTTGGCATAGGGCCGTTTGTGGTGGGTCCGGCCGTAGAGCGGAAAGTGGGATTGAGCGGAATGAGCCAGTTGGCCATTGACGCAACGGCGTTCCGATCTGCAGACTGGGCGGAAACACACGGCTTGTACGCGGGAGTTTTTGACACTTTGGACGAATTGGACGCAGCCGTGCAGGCCTTGGCTACCCGACTGGCCCAGTCCAGCCCGGAGGCCATGGCCGACCTGAAACGGGTGCTTTGGCAGGGCACCGAGCACTGGCACACCTTGCTGCCGGAACGTGCAGCCATCAGCGGACGTTTGGTGCTCAGCGACTTTACCAAGAACGCCATTCAATCCTTCAAACAGAAGAGCTGAATGAAGCCGGCGCGCAGCATGCTGAACTTTTGGTGGTTGGTGGCCGCACCCTCGGTGTGGGCCCAAAACACCGAACCCACCGTTTCGGTGTTGCCCGCGGCCCAGTCTCCCTGGAAGTATTCCGGCTTGTACAGCGTTTCTGGCAACCAAACTGCGCTTCGGAACTGGAATGCCGGCGGCCAAAGCAGCCTGAACATCGGGGTGGTGCTTCGGCAACAGCTCAAGTACAGCCGTGACCGCCTATCCGTGCACCAACTGTTGGATGTGAACTACGCCGGCAATTACCAAGGCGCCTTGTTCATCAAGACCGACGACAAATTGGAATACAACCTGCGGGTGGACCACGAGACCAAGAAAGTATCGGAGTACACCTTTTCTGTATTTGGCAGCTTGAAAACCCAGTCCTTCGACGGCTTCAGCAAGCCCACAGATCCGGACAGCGCCTACATTTCTCGGTTTTTGGCCCCCGGCTACGGCCTCACGGGCCTGGGAATGACCTTCAAACGACGCGGATTGGAGTGCTACGTTTCCCCCGTCACCGGCAAAATAACCGTGGTAAACGACGCCCGATTGCGCGACGCTGGGGCCTTCGGGGTAACGCCCGGCGAGACCTTCCGGTCCGAGGTGGGGGCCTACTGCAATCTGCGCTACAAAAAAGAATTTGCCCCGGCCCTCAAGGTGGATGCCCGCCTGGACCTGTATTCGAATTACCGCCAAAACCCCCTCTGGATTGACGTCAACGCCGACCTCTTGGTTTTGATCAAGGCGACGTCTTTCTTAACCGTTACCTCCCGCGTTCAAACCATTTACGACCGCGATATTCTGGTGCGGGACAGCAACGGAGACGGTAAATTAGACGCTTCGGGCGTTCAATGGAAACAACTGCTGGGCGTCGGCCTATCTTACACCTTAGGAGCAAAGAAAATATGAAGAAAAAAGCCGAGAATCCGCTCCTGCAAGCGTACCGCCAAATGGTCACCGCCAAAGCCCTGTCGGAGTTGTACGAGGCCAACCGCGAGGTTACGGCCACCTACGTGCACGCCACCGCACGCGGACACGAGGCCATCCAGATAGCCCTGGGCCAACTCCTAACGCCCCACGACTTTGTCTATCCCTACTACCGGGACGACGCCTTGTTGCTGGCCATCGGGATGACGCCTTACGACCTCATGCTTCAACTTTTGGCCAAGCGGGAGGATCCCTTCTCCGGAGGACGCACGTACTACTGCCATCCGTCTTTGAACGACGCAGACAAGCCCAAGATTCCCCACCAGTCCAGCGCTACCGGCATGCAGGCCATCCCCGCGGCAGGAGCGGCCATGGGCATTCAATACAAAGAGCAAATGGGCCTCCTCACAGACGAGGAAACGGCCGCACGCCCCATCTCCGTCTGTTCCATAGGCGACGCCGCCATGACCGAAGGCGAGGTAGCCGAAGCACTCCAAATGGCCGCCTTGAAGCAGTTCCCCCTCCTGGTGGTGGTGCAAGACAACGGCTGGGACATCTCCGCCAACGCGGCGGAAACCCGCGCCCAAAATGCCGCCGAATACGCCGCCGGTTTCAAGGGAATTCGGGTTTTGAGCGTGGACGGGTCCGACTATTCGGCCTGCCGCCATGCCTTGCAAGACGCGCTGCGGGTCATGCGGGACACCCGCCAGCCCCACCTGATTCATGCCCGGGTCCCCCTGCTGAACCACCACACCTCCGGGGTGCGCAAAGAATGGTACCGGGACGACTTGGAAGAACACGCCCAGCGCGACCCACTCCCCAAGCTCCGAACCTTCTTGTTGGACAACGGATTCACGCCCGATGAATTGGATGCCGTAGTTATCGAAGCCGACGCGTTGGTCGCCCAAGACTACCAACGGGCCTTGGCCGCAGAAGATCCCCGCCCCGAGGACTTGCTGACCCACGCCCTGGCGCCCACCCCGGTGCTGCTGGAGCAGGGCGACCGCACCCCCTCCGGCAAGGAGCGCACCGTTATGGTAGACAGCGCTCTTTTTGCCTTGCGCGAAATCATGGAAACGCACCCGGAAGCGCTGCTGTACGGGCAAGACGTTGGCCACCGCTTGGGCGGCGTTTTCCGCGAAGCCGCTACCCTTGCCCAGCAGTTTGGCAACCACCGCGTTTTCAATACGCCCATTCAAGAGGCGTTTATTATTGGGAGCACCGTGGGGATGGCAGCCGTTGGACTGAAGCCCATTGTGGAAGTGCAGTTTGCGGACTACATCTGGCCAGGTTTGAACCAGCTGTTTACAGAGCTGTCCCGCAGTTATTATCTGTCCAACGGCAAATGGCCCGCCAGCGCGGTCATTCGCGTCCCCATCGGCGCCTACGGCAGCGGAGGGCCCTACCACAGTTCCAGCGTGGAGAGCATTGTGACCAACATCGTGGGGATCAAGGTGGCCTACCCCTCCAACGGCGCAGACCTCAAAGGACTCATGAAGGCGGCCTACCTGGACCCCAACCCGGTCCTGATGCTGGAGCACAAAGGCCTGTACTGGAGTAAAATCAAGGGTACCGAAGGGGCCAAAACCGTGGAGCCTTCGGAAGATTACATCCTCCCCTTTGGCGTAGGCCGGGTGGTTTTGGAAGCGGCGCCCACCCCAGACGAAGCCACGGCCGTGGTGGTAACCTACGGCATGGGCGTGTACTGGAGTTTGGCCGCCGCGGAACAGTGGCCCGGCCGCGTGGAAGTCATCGACCTCCGCACCTTGGCCCCTTGGGACGAAGAGCTGGTAGCGGCGCGGGTGGAAGCCCACGGGCGGTGCCTGGTGGTGACCGAAGAACCGGTAGGCCAAACGTTTGCACAGGCCGTCGCCGGCCGCATTTCAGACCGTTGCTTTGCCCATTTGGACGCCCCCGTCCGGTTGGTGGGAAGCGTGCGCGTTCCGGCGGTTCCTTTGAACAAAACCTTGGAAGCGACCATGTTGCCCAACGCAGACAAGGTGCGAAGCGCGTTGGACGCGCTCCTCGCCTATTGACCGCACGCCGGTATTACCGACCGCCTGCCTCGGTACGCAGCAGCGGGCACACCCGGTACCGGGGGTCTCCCGTCTCCTGAAAGAGACCGTCGAGCACGGCTACAGCCTCGTGCAGCCCCCACTGGTCTGCCTTTTCAAAAGGCCCCAGGGGATAGTTCACGCCCATTTTCATGGCGGTGTCGATGTCTGCAGCCGAAGCCACGCCGCGGTACAGCGCGTCGAAGGCTTCGTTGATGATCATGGCCCAGGTGCGGTCCACGATGATTTTGGCGAGTTGGGCGTCTTCGTTGGGAGCCGGCGGAACAACGCCGTCGCCGTAGAGGTAGAACCCTTTGCCGCTTTTGCGCCCCAGCCAGCCGGCTTCCAGCAGGCGTTTTTGGGCCAGGGAAGGCCGAAAGCGGGGGTCGTAGTAGAACTGTTTCCAGACGGTTTCTGTCACGGTGTAGTTGACGTCGTGCCCAATGAGGTCCATGAGGGCAAAGGGCCCCATTTTGAACCCGCCGTGGGCGGTGAGGGCCCAGTCGATGGTGGCGCGGTCGGCCAGTTGGATTTCTTCCATGTGCAGCGCCTCGCCGTAGTAGGGACGGGCAACGCGGTTGACAATAAAGCCCGGCGTGTCTTTGGCGACGACCCCGGTTTTCTTCCACCGACGGACCCAGTCCATGCATTGTGCTACGGTTGCGTCGGACGTGGTTAAGCAAGGCACTACTTCGACCAAGGGCATTACAGGCGCCGGGTTGAAAAAGTGCAGGCCAACAACCCGTTCCGGGCGGTGGATTCCCGCGGCCAAAGACGCAATGCTCAGGGAGCTGGTGTTGGAGGCCAGGATGGCTTTTTCGTCCAACAAGTCGTCCAAAATCCGCAGTACCGAACGCTTGGCATCCAAGTTTTCGTAGATGGCTTCGATGGCCAATTCCGCGCCTTCCCCGTCCCGGAGGTTGTCCGTGTACACAATCCGGCTCCGAATTCCAGCGGCTTCGTCGGCGGTGAACTTGCCTTTAGCAACCAAGGTTTCCAGCGTTTGGGCCAACCGACCTTCGGCTTTCTCCAGCATTTCCGGTTTGGTGTCGTACACCGCAACGTGTTCTCCGGCTTGGGACAAAA
>JBIIBX010000059.1:0-8163 GCA_044239185.1 Schleiferiaceae bacterium
CGCGTTGCTGGAACCGTTGGTCTTTAAACGGCGCTTTTCCCCGACCGAAGGGTTGCTGGGAGCCGGCGTGGTCGTGGGCGTCGCCATTTTGTTTTCGGCCGAGGTCGACTTTGCTTGGGGCATTGGCGTGGCGCTGGTTTCCGCATTGTTGTCGGCGTCGTTTTCGGTTTTGAACGGCAAGCTGGTGCAGCGCATCTCCCCCATGACCATTACGTTGCACGAGATGGCGCATGCGCTGGGGGCGCTGACGTTGGCCGTGGCCGTGCGCGGCAACCTGTGGGAAAGCCTATGCGCTCCGCAGGGCTGGGACTGGTTGTGGCTGGTTTTGCTGGCCACCGTCTGCACCGCCTACGCCTTCATCCAGTCGGTCAAAGTGATGCAGCACCTCAGTCCGTTTACCGTGATGCTGACCATCAACCTGGAGCCGGTTTACGGCATTGCGCTGGCCTTCTTGGTCTTGGGCGAAAACGAACAGCTCTCCGGCGGCTTTTACGTCGGGGCGCTTTGGCTGTTCGCGATTGTCCTGGGACATACGTGGATAAAAAGACCGCGAAAACGTACGTCCAATTGAATCCCTTGTAGTACTTTTAAAGTTCGACGAATCCCCATGGAATACCTTGATTTTGAAGCCCCCATCCGCGAGATGGACGAGCAATTGGAGCGCACACGCGCCATGGCCGAGGAATCCGGCCTGGACATGACCGCCGCCTTGGAGGCCTTGGAGCAGTCCCGGACCGAGCTTTTGACCTCGCTGGGCAGCCAATTGACCGCTTGGCAACGCGTCCAACTTTCCCGCCACCCCAACCGGCCCTACACCCTGGCCTACGTGAACGCCATGACGCAAGGAACCTTTTCCGAGCTGCACGGCGACCGCCATGTGAAAGACGACAAAGCCATGATTGGCGGCTGGGGCTGGATCAACGGAGAAAGCTACCTCTTCATTGGCCAGCAAAAAGGCATCAACACCAAAATGCGCCAGCTCCGGAATTTTGGCATGGCCAACCCCGAGGGGTACCGCAAAGCCCTCCGCCTGATGAAGATGGCCGAGAAATTCCAACGTCCGGTGGTGTGCCTGATTGACACGCCCGGTGCCTTCCCCGGTTTGGAAGCCGAAGAACGCGGCCAAGGCGAAGCCATTGCCCGCAATATTTTTGAAATGGCCCGGTTGCGGACGCCCGTGATCTGCATCATCATTGGCGAAGGAGCTTCCGGAGGTGCCTTGGGCATTGGCGTGGGCGACCGCGTTTTGATGCTGGAAAACACCTGGTATTCGGTTATCTCGCCGGAATCCTGCTCGTCCATCTTGTGGCGTTCCTGGAATTTCAAAGAGCAAGCCGCGGAAGCCCTCAAACTGACGGCCACAGACATGCTCGCCAACGGATTGATTGACGGCATTGTTCCTGAGCCCTTGGGCGGTGTCCACCGCAACCCCGAAGCCATGTTCAGCGCCCTGGCCGAAACCATCGACCGCGAGTACCGCGCGCTAAAAGACAAGGACTTGGACCAGTTGGTGCACGACCGCATCGAAAAATTCTGCGCCATGGGCGTGGTTCAAGAATAATCCGATTTCCCCACGCACTTCATGGAACGAGCCCCTCAACCTTTTGCCTCCGGCAAGCCGCGCACCAAATCCAAAGTCGTTCAGCTGGACGGCGGGCGGGTGCCCCCCCAAGCGTTGGACTTGGAGGAAGCGGTTTTGGGAGCCATGCTCATTGACCGCGAAGCGCTGGGACGGGCCATTGACCTGCTGCAGCCGGAAGCCTTTTACACCGAGCCCCACCAGCACATTTTTGCCTCCATTTCCCGCTTGTTTGGCGCCGGACAGGCGGTTGATATTTTGACCGTCACCCAAGACCTTCGGCAGCAAGGACTGCTGGAAATCGTGGGGGGCGAATACAAACTGATCCACCTGTCGCAGCGCGTCAGTTCGTCGGCCCACGTGGAATACCACGCGCGGATTGTGGTGCAGAAGCACATCCAACGCGAATTGATTCGGATATCCTCGGAGATCATCGAAGACGCGTTCGACGAAGGCACCGACGTCTTGGAACTGCTGGACAAGTCGGAGCAAAGCCTGTTCAACGTGGCGCAGGGCAACCTAAAGCGCAACTACGAATCTTCGCTGGACTTGGTCAAGCAGGCCTTGGACCGCATCCAGGAAATTTCCAAAAAGGAAGGCCTGTCTGGGGTTCCCTCGGGATTCACCGGAGTGGACCGCGTCACCAGCGGCTGGCAGCGTTCGGACTTGATCATCATTGCCGCGCGCCCCGGTATGGGAAAAACCGCCATGGTCTTGAGCATGGCGCGGAACATGGCCGTGGACCACTCCATTCCCGTCGCGATTTTCAGCTTGGAGATGTCGTCGGTGCAGCTGATTATGCGTCTGATTGCCTCCGAAACCGGCATTTCGTCGGAAACCCTCCGGAAAGGCAACCTGTCCCCCACCGAATGGAAACAGCTGACCACCAAGGTACACGCCCTGGAAAACGCCCCGCTGTACATCGACGACACCCCCGGCCTGTCCATCTTTGACCTGCGCGCCAAGTGCCGCCGGTTGGTCTCCACCCACAAAGTGGGCATCATTGTAATCGACTATTTGCAGCTGATGACCGCTGCCGTAGGCAAAGGAAGCGGCAACCGGGAGCAAGAAATTTCGACCATTTCGCGGTCGTTGAAGAGCATCGCCAAGGAATTGCAGGTTCCCGTCATCGCCCTCTCCCAGCTAAGCCGGGCCGTGGAAACCCGCGGCGGCAGCAAGCGTCCTTTGCTGTCTGACTTGCGGGAATCCGGTGCCATCGAGCAGGATGCGGACATTGTATCCTTCATCTACCGCCCGGACTACTACCAAATCCACGAGTGGGACGACGACCAAACCCCGTGCGAAGGGCAGGCCGAATTCATCATTGCCAAGCACCGGAACGGTTCCTTGGAAAATGTGCGGTTGCGCTTTGAAGGCGCTATGGCCAAATTCTCCGACCTGGACAGCCGCCCCTCGGCACCGTCCGCGGTGTTTGAGTCCAGCATGAACCAACCGTCGGTTTCCTACGGCCCCATCGAGCCCATGTCCGACGATGCGGCACCTTTCTAACGCGGCAAACCTCTTGTCCATGCGGTTACCTCGTACGTCCTCGCCCTTTTCTTCGCGGTTGGACGGGGCTTTTCGGGTTTTGATCGGTAAGACCGGCGTGCGCTCGGGTGCAGCTGTATTGCTGTTCCTGGCCTCCGCCCTCCCCGCGTGGGCCGGATACTGGCTGATCCCCATGGACGCAGACCGCCAAGCCAACCACCTCAAGGCGTACGGCCTCACCTACAGCGCCTTGGAACGTGGCACCAAGGGCGAGTGGCTCCTGAATTACCGCGGCGGCAGTTTCTTGTTCCCGGACGACGCCTGGATCCGCCGCGAATGCACCGTCCGCGGAATCAGCGGCGAACCCCTTTCCGACGCCGACGCCTCCGCGCTGCGTGCGGAGCTCGCTGCCCCGGCCTCCAACACGGAAATCGTCCTGTTGGAAAAAGCCCCCAAAATCGCCGTCTACTCCCCCGACGGCAAGCAACCCTGGGACGACGCCGTCACCCTGGTGCTCACCTACGCCGAAATCCCCTACGACCGCATTTACGACCGGGAAATCCTCCGGGGAGACTTGGCCCAGTACGAGTGGCTGCACCTGCACCACGAGGATTTTACCGGACAATACGGCAAATTCTACGGCGCCTACCGGCACGCCACCTGGTACATGGAAGACAAAAAGCGCGCGGAAGAAGAGGCCGCCGCCTTGGGCTTTTCCAAGGTTTCCGAACTCAAACGCGCCGTCTCAGACCGCATTCAGGGCTACGTGGCCAACGGCGGCTTTTTGTTTGCCATGTGCTCCGCCACAGACAGCTACGACGTCGCCCGCGCCGCCCACCAAACCGACGTCTGTGCGGCCATGTTCGACGGCGATCCCGCAGACCCCGACGCGGGCCGCAAATTGGACTTCCTCAACACGCTGGCCTTCCAAAATTTCAGCCTCGTCACCGTCCCAGAGCAGTACGAAATTTCCAGCATCGACGTCACGGACACGCGCCGAATCCCGGAAGAACTGGACTTTTTTGCCTTGTTCGACTTTTCGGCCAAGTGGGACCCCGTCCCAACCATGCTCTGCCAAAACCACGAGAAAACCATTGCCGGCTTCATGGGGCAAACCACGGCTTTCCGGATGAGCACCATCAAGCCGAATGTCCGCATCCTTGGGGCCTACCCCGCCGCCAGCGAAGCGCGCTACATCCACGGCGGCTACGGAAAAGGCCTGTGGACCTTCTACGGCGGCCACGACCCCGAAGACTACCGGCACCAGGTGGGCGATCCGCCCACCGAATTGGCGGCCTACCCCAACAGCCCCGGATACCGGCTTATCCTGAACAATATTTTGTTCCCGGCGGCGGAGAAAAAGAAGCAAAAAACGTAAAAAAGTGCGCAGCGGCATGCGCATAGTTTCGCGGATTTCGTTCCGCCCCTGCCCCCTTTAATTGAACAAGTACCACCGAACGCCCAACCTCAGGTGTGCGTCTGCCGTGGCTACAAAGGGACTGGCCATCGCAGCCCATGGGCCCCAGCCTTGCGTAAATTGATTCAAAACCACGTAAGCGCTGGCGGTTTTCCACTGCACCTGCAGCTGAACGTGGGGCATTGCCCAACGGGCAATGCGCTGCCGATCTTCGGGCTGCCACCCCACCTGGGTGACGGCTGCTCCCCAGCGAGGATCGTACGCCGCTGCATAGTAGGGAGTATTGCCCACCGCTCCCAAGGAAAGCGTCAGGAGAACGCCCCGGTCCGTCCAATTCCACTTCCGGGAAACGCTCCCGACGTAGGACAGGGCCGGGACCGGCAGGGCCAAGGCGTCCGAGCTCCATTGGCCCACCAAGCGCATATCCGCATTCCACCGGCGGTTGGGACGGTTGAAATTCGACGTCGAGGCATTCCACGTGCTGGTTGCCACCCATGCGGAAGGAACCGGCGTAAACGACCTCAACCCCAAATACCCCGACGAAGTCGGCACAGAAAGACCGCTCCAGTAGAGGACATTTACCGTCCAACGGTCGTAGGCGGCACCCTTCCCGGCCCAGGCCAAAGGGAATGCTTGAAAGTTCGCCTTCCACGGGGCTGCCCCCGTCCAATCCGTTTGCCAAATCCACGGTACCGCGGACCGTTCGACGCGCAGGCTCAGGGCCTGGAGCAACACCTCCCGCAGGAGCAATTGCTGTACCGATGACGTGTCCGGCTCCGCGTTGCTGCGAACGTGAATCCGTTGCCAACGCACCAACTGGGCCGTCGGCAAGAGCCCCCAGCGGGAATCCAACGCCAGAGCACCGTTGGCCGACAGGCCCTTCCAACGCCGTCTGGAGGTGTAACCTGTCGTCACGGTCCAACGCCCCCAATCCGATGGACTGGATGCGACGGTGTCGGGTTTAAAACGGGTGTACTCGGCACGGGAATACCACCGGTCCCCGGCCCGGTATTCCAGCTGGTGCGATGCCCCCCAGGAGGTGTCCAAGCCCAACGCATCCGGACGAAACGCCCGCTGGTTGCGTTCCCACCGGTACCCCAAGGTTCCACCGGACCACCCCCGTTGCACCAAGGCCTGGACCTGGGACTGGTTCGACGAAGCCGATGCCCACCGGGTGTCTACCAGGGCCCGGTTCCGAAATCCCCAGACGGTTCCCACCACGTCGGTCGGATCCACTACCCCACCGTTTTCCCATCCTTTCCAAGAATCGCGTTTCACGGCCGCTTTCCACCAACCGGAACCGATGGAGTCCTTTCGGCTGTACTGCATCAAAAAGTCGTCGTTCAAAACCGACTGCCGTTCGTAAAGGCCTTTGGCGTTGGTTCGCAGAAAATGCCCTGCCAACGAGGCACGGTTGGAGAGGGGCATGCCGGCTCTAAATCCAAATTGTTGGCCGGACAACGTGCCGTTGGTCGCTTCCAGGAGCACCGTTGGAACGGGGGTTCGAAGGACCTCAGTGGCCTCCAGGCGCGTCTCTCCGCTCGGATACGTCCATCCCGACGAAACCCGCTCGGACCCCAGAAATCCCCGGGAAGGATCCAACCAAAAAGCACTTACTTCCAGGGCACCCAAAAACGGAGCCGTCAATTGGGGAAGCCCTTTATTAAAAACAGCGACCAGGGGGGTGCTGGACCCCCGATACAACCACCCCAGGTCCACCCATTGCCAGGATCCTTGGTAGCTCTGCGGGGCCTTGGAGGGGGAAAGCGGTGGCAACGCGGAAACAGAAGGGTTGTTTGCAGAATCAACCGAGGGAACGGTATCTGCCCTTTCGGAAAACGGGACGGCGGTCGCCGCGGAAAACAGAGAAGCCGCACTGCCCAACACCGGGCAAGCAACCAACGCCCCTACCACGAGGGTCCAGCGGAAGGAATCGGGGGTTTTCTTCCCAAAAAACATGGGTTACGGCGTCGTGGAGGATACGGGGAGCACTTTGCCCCGGAAGAAGCGGTGGCCGGTACAGACGAAATCCGCAACGTAACGGCCCATTTCCTCGGCCGAAACCGGTGCCTCAAAACCCGGGAAAGCCTCCGCCAACATTTCCGTTTGAACGGCGCCCAAGCACAGAACGTTGAAGGACCAGCCCCGGTCGTTGAACTCGGTCTGGAGCACCTCCGTCAGGCAAACGGCCGCGGCCTTGCTGGAGCTGTACGCCGCCATCCCAGGAAATTTCACCGACCCTTGGAAACCGCCCATGCTGGACAGCGTTACCACATGCACGTCGGGTGAAAAGAGAGGCATCAAGGCCTGGACGGCCATAGCCGGTGCCGTGGCATTGGCCGCGAACGACTCCGCAAAATCAGCGGGGGTCAGGTTTTCCAGCGGTTTCCGCACCAGGTACCCGGCGCTGTTGATCACCCCGGCCACGGTCCGGTCGGAGGCTTGAAGTTCTTCCACCAATGCGAGCCAGTCTTCCAACCGAACAGGGTCTACCGCCCGCAGGCGAATTCCCGCCGGCCATTCCGACGGATCCAACGGCGTGCGGCTCAACGCCCACACCGCGTGTCCTTGTTCTGCAAGGGCCAAGGCCACTTCCCGACCAATCCCTCTGCGGGCTCCGGTCACTATATAATCACCCATGGCTTGGCTTTACGGAGGAGGCACAGGAATCGCACCCGGCGCTGGTTTTGCTGGGCGCTTTAAACACCCGAACCAACGTGTACAAGGCCCACGCCAGACTTGCAAAAGCGAGAAATTCTTGCATCATGGGAAGTTACGCCAAAATTTGATAGGCCAAAAAAGACACCAAATAGGCAAAGGCCGTCATGCCCACCATTTGCAAAATGGGCCACTTCCACCCTCCTGTTTCCTTCTTGACCACCGCAAAGGTGCTCAAACACTGCATCGCAAACGCGTAGAACAACATCAACGACACCCCCACAGCCAAGTTGAAAAAAGGCTCTCCCGTCTCCGGATTGATTTCCCGGGCCATGTGCTCCCGCACCGTGCCCAAATCGTCCGTACCAACGGCGTAGATGGTCGCCATCGTGCCCACAAACACCTCGCGCGCCGCAAACGAAGACAACAGGGCAATGCCCACCTTCCAGTCGTACCCCAGCGGCCGAATGGCCGGCTCTATGGCGTGGCCAATGCGGCCGATGTAGCTCTGCTCCAACCGCTGGGCAGGATCCAGGGCCTCCATTTCTCCTTGGGTCAAGGGGCCGTAGTTGGCTAGGAACCACAACAAAATGCTAATGGCCACAATGATTTTGCCGGCTTCGGCCACAAAACTCCGCGACTTCTCAAAAACCGTGTTCCACAGGTTGCGGACCAGGGGCAGGCGGTACCGGGGCAGTTCCAACAAAAACGGAGCTGTAGTCCCCGTCGGAATAAACCGTTTGACCAACACCGACGCGCCCAAGGCCGTCAAGAACCCGACCGCATACAGGGCGAACAACACAAAGGCCCGGGCATCAAAGGGACCAAAGGCCACTTTGGGAATGACCAGCGCAATCAAAACGGTGTACACCGGCAAACGGGCGGAACAGGTCATAAAGGGCGTAACCAAGATGGTCAGCAGCCGCTCCCGGGGGTTCTCGATGTTCCGGGCAGCCATGATGGCGGGTATGGCACATGCATTGGCACTGACCATGGGAACCACGCTTTTTCCGCTCAGTCC
>JBIIBX010000060.1:0-8158 GCA_044239185.1 Schleiferiaceae bacterium
ACCCCTTGCCTACGGCCAGATTTTGGCTGCGGTTGCCCGGGAGGAAAACGCCCAGTTGGTGGTTGTCAGCGGCACTACCAACGGAAAAAGCCTGACGCCCTTGGTTTCTGCCGCACTGGATGCGCCTGCCGTAACCAATGTTTTGGCCCTGCCCCACTCCTTTTCTCCGCTAACCGTTCGACGCGGCGCCTTCTCCTCCAAAGGATTGGAAGATGCGGTGGCCCACGGATCCACCACCGTCCTCTGCATTGTCCCCAATGCCATCGGCATGGCCCCTGCGGGTACCGATTCCGCATCGATCGCCCCCCATTCGGCTGCCGCCACGGGAAAAACCCAGCTGGTGGAACAACAGATTGCATCGGGCAAAATCCCTTTGCCGGAGGCCGAGCGCGTGGTTTCTGCCGGTCGCGGCATGAAAGGTCCAGAAAACTGGAACCTCATCGAAGCCCTTGCCCAAGAACTGAATGCCGGAACCGCTTGCTCCAAGCCCGTGTCGGACATTGGTTGGCGGCCCCACTCCGAGCACGTAGGCCAAACCGGCATCCAAATCAATCCCCAGTTGTACATCGCGGTAGGCATTAGCGGAGCCATTCAGCACCTGGCCGGTGTGAGCAGCTCCAAAACCATTGTGGTGATCAACTCCGACCCCGAGGCTCCCTTCTTCAAAGCGGCGGACTACGGCGTTGTGGGCGATGCCTTCGACGTAGTTCCCAAACTGACCGAGGCTTTGCGGGCTTTTCACGCCTAATCGGTTCTGACCCATGGATACCCGGGTGCAGTTGGTCGTCAAGGGCCTGACCTACAGCGAACGACCCTCGGGCTCGTACGCCATGGTTCTGGGTACCGAAGACGGCACGCTCCGCATTCCGGTGGTCATTGGGGCCTTCGAAGCACAGAGCATTGCCATTGCCCTGGACCGCATGGCCCACCCACCGCGTCCCATGACGCACGATCTCTTCCAGACCATGCTCTCGGCCTTCCATATTGCCATCCGCGAGGTCACGCTTACCTCCTTGGAGGAAGGGATTTTTCGGGCCACCATCGTGTGCGAGCAAGAAGGCATGGAATGGCGGTTTGACGCGCGTCCCTCCGATGCCATTGCCATGGCCCTGCGCCAAGGAAGCCCCCTGTTTGCCACCCAAGAAGTCATCCGATCCGCCGGGGAAATGCTGGACCCCCATGCCCCCACGGAGGTTGCTCCCGCTCTCAGCACCACAGAATCCCGAAGCCCCCATGGACTGCTCAGTAGCGAATCGCTGGAAGCCGCTTTGGAAGAAGCCCTGGCCAACGAAGACTACGAGACCGCCGCTGCGCTTCGGGACGAGTTGCAGCGTCGTGGACGGTAATCCAATCCTTACGAAATCCCTATTTTCCACACAAAACGCCTAACTTTCCCCCCATGGATTGGTTTACTTCTCTTCGCGCCCTTGGCTCCCTTGTTGTGCTCATCGGCATCTTGGCTCTTTTTAGCGACAACCGGAAGCGCATCCCGTGGTTGCTGGTAGCCAAAGGACTGGTGATTCAATTCGTTTTTGCCTTCCTCATTTTGCGCGTAAAATCGATTGAGTCCGGATTCCAAGCCGTTGGCCAGGTCTTTGTCAACATCCTGGGCTACACCCGCGAGGGAAGTCTGTTCCTGTTTGGCTCTCTGATTTCCAACACCGACTCCTTCGGGTACATCTTCGCCTTTCAAGTACTGCCCACCGTCATCTTTTTCAGCGCCTTCACCAGTTTGATGTACTACTGGGGCATCTTGCAAAAAGTAGTTTGGGTTTTCGCGTATATCATGAGGTGGACCCTCAAGGTATCGGGCGCGGAGAGTTTGGCCGCAGCGGGCAACATTTTCTTGGGACAAACCGAAGCACCCCTCTTGGTGAAGCCCTACATCGGAAAGATGACGAAAAGCGAATTGCTCAGCCTTATGACCGGAGGCATGGCCACCATCGCCGGTGGCGTACTGGCTGCCTACATCGGCTATTTGGGAGGTGACAGCGAAGCCTCTCGCCTCTTTTTTGCCAAGCACCTGCTGGCCGCTTCGGTCATGAGTGCTCCCGCCGCCATTGTTGCCGCAAAGATTTTGGTTCCCGAGACCGAAACGTTCAACCAAGAAATGCACATCAGCCGCGAATCCAACGGAGACCACTGGTTGGACGCCCTCAGCCGCGGCACGTCCGACGGACTCAAACTGGCCGTCAATGTGGGCGCTATGTTGCTGGTATTCACTGCCTTCATTTACCTGGTCAACTCTATCCTGGCCGACGGAATTGGAGCCTACACCGGTTTGAACGCCTGGATGGCCGATTTTTCCGGGGGTCGTTACACCTCCTTCAACTTGCAAGCCATTCTGGGCTTAAGCCTCGCACCCTTGACGTGGCTGATGGGCGTGAATTGGTCAGACGCCGCTTTGGTAGGCCAACTCCTGGGCGAAAAAACCATCCTGAATGAATTTTACGCCTACGTCACCTTGGGCAACCTGATTGAAACCGGTGCATTGACCAACGTCAAAAGCCAAGTTATGGCCACCTACATTTTGTGCGGATTTGCCAACTTTGCCAGCATCGGCATTCAAATTGGCGGCATTGGAACCTTGGCTCCTCACCGACGGGCGGACCTTAGCCGTTTGGGCGTGAAGGCCCTGGTTGGCGGAACCGTTGCTTCCCTTTTCACGGCAGTTCTCGTCGGACTCTTTTACTAAATTCGGAACATGCAGCAGTACCACGACCTCCTGCGCCGCGTGTTGAACGAGGGCGTACGCAAGGAAGACCGCACCGGAACCGGCACCCTGAGCGTTTTTGGCCACCAAATGCGGTTTGACCTGGCCCAAGGATTCCCCTTGCTCACCACGAAAAAGGTCCACTTCAAAAGCATTGTCCACGAATTGCTTTGGTTCATAGCTGGAGAAACCAACATCCGGTACCTGGCCCAAAACTCCGTACGCATTTGGGACGACTGGCCCTTTGCCGCGTTCCAAAAATCCGCCGACTACGACGGGTGCAGCATGAAAGAATTTGCCCAGCGCGTTGCCCAGGACCCCTCCTTTGCGGCGCAATGGGGCGAGTTGGGCCCCGTGTACGGCTTTCAGTGGCGTTCGTGGCCCGGACCCAACGGGGAGGCCGTGGACCAAATGAAAACCGTCCTCCACCAGATCCAGCACCAGCCCGACTCCCGCCGGATGATCGTCTCCGCGTGGAACCCCGGCTACATCGACCAAATGGCCCTGCCCCCCTGCCATGCCTTCTTCCAGTTTTACGTCGCCAACGGAAAATTGTCTTGCCAGCTGTACCAGCGGAGTGCCGATATTTTCTTGGGCGTCCCCTTCAACATCGCCTCCTACGCCTTGTTGGTGCATCTGATGGCCCAAGCCACCGGCCTGCAAGTAGGCGAATTTGTGCATACCCTGGGCGATGCGCACATCTACCTCAACCACCTGGACCAAGTCAACACCCAACTCGGCCGCGACTTCCGCACGCTCCCCACCCTGCACCTCCAACCGGACGTCCAAGACCTCTTTGCCTTCCGCTACGAAGACATCGAATTGCGCGGCTACGACCCCCATCCCGCCATCGCTGCCGACGTCGCGGTCTAAGTCCTTTCCATGGCCGTACTCCCCACCCTTCCCCGCATCACCCTGGTCGTTGCCCACGACCGCAACCTCCTCATTGGCGGGAACAACACCCTGCTTTGGCACTTGCCGGACGACCTCCAGCACTTCAAAGCTCTGACCACCGGAGGCGCCATTGCCATGGGTCGACTCACCTTTGACAGCATCGGACGTCCCCTTCCCAAACGCCTGAACCTGGTCGTTTCTCGCAACACGGACCTCGTTCTTCCCGGAGCCCACGTATTCCCCAGCCTCCCCACTGCCCTTCAATTTGCGCAACAGGAAGGCCACGACGAGGTCTTTGTGGTAGGCGGCGGCACCCTCTACGCCGAAGCCCTCCCCCTGGCCGACCGGCTGGAAATCACCGAAATAGACGCCGAATACACCGGAGACACGTGGTTCCCGGAATACCGAAACCACCCCCACTGGCAGCTCACCCAAGAGACCCACCACCCGGCGGACGACGCCCACGCCCACGCCTTTGTGTTCCGGTCCTACACCCGCCGGGCGTAAACGAGAAAAACGAGCATAAAAAAAGGCGCCGAAGCGCCTTTTTTTCTTTTTAACTCCTACGAGAAATTCAGGAGGCTTTTTGCAGCACCGCCAGTTTTTCCTCGGCGTACCTCCGCGTTACGTGCACGGCACCGGGCAAGTCAAACATGGCATCGGTCAACAAGGTTTCGCAAATGGAACGCAATCCTCGCGCGCCCAACCGGAACTCCGTGGCTTTTTCCACCAAGAATTCGATGGCCTCTTCGTCGATGGTAAACTCGATCTGGTCCAAAGCAAACAGTTCCTTGTACTGTTTCAGCAAAGCGTTCTTGGGCTCCGTCAAAATTCGGCGCAAGGCGCTGGCATCCAAGGGCTCCAAATAGGTCAATACCGGCATTCGGCCAATTAACTCGGGAATCAATCCGAAGCTTTTTAGGTCTTGGGGCGTCAGGTGCGGCAAGAAGGACGTCGCCTCAACCTGCTCCGCGCGCTGCAAAGTTCCGCTAAAACCGACCACTTGGGCATTCAACCGACGGGCAATGTGGCGCTCAATGCCGTCAAAGGCACCTCCCGCAATGAACAAAATGTTGCGGGTGTCTACCTCCACAAATTTCTGGTCGGGGTGTTTGCGTCCGCCTTGCGGGGGTACGTTGACCTTGGTTCCTTCCAGCAATTTCAACAAAGCCTGTTGCACGCCCTCCCCGGAAACGTCGCGGGTGATGGAAGGATTGTCCGACTTGCGGGCAATCTTGTCGATTTCGTCGATGAATACAATGCCGCGTTGGGCGGCCTCCACGTTGTAATCTGCCGCCTGAAGCAAGCGGGTGAGAATGGTTTCCACGTCCTCCCCCACATAGCCCGCTTCCGTCAAAACGGTGGCGTCCACAATGGCAAAGGGCACATCCAAAATACGGGCAATGGTGCGCGCCAACAGGGTCTTTCCGGTACCGGTCTCGCCCACCAGAATGACGTTGGACTTTTCCAATTCCACGTCTTTTCCCTTAGGGCGCGTGATGCGCTTGTAGTGGTTGTACACCGCCACAGACAAAATCTTCTTCGCCGCTTCTTGGCCAATAACGTACTCGTCCAAATGGGCCTTCATGGCCACCGGACGAATCAATTCGATGTTCCCCGAGGCTCCGGGCGCCTTTGCTGCACCGATTTCCTCTTCCACCATGGCGTGGGCCTGCTCAATGCAGGAGTCGCAAATGTGGGCATTCATGCCCGCCACCAGCAACTGGGTTTCCTTTTTCTCCCGGCCGCAGAACGAACACAGCACGGCTACTTTTTCCTTGGCCACCGGATCAGCGAGGATTCTTTCCCGTCAGCACCTCGTCAATCATGCCGTAGGCCTTTGCTTCTTCGGAGGTCATCCAGTAATCCCGATCGGAATCCTTTTCGACCTCGGCAAAAGGCTTGCCGCTGTGGCTGGAAATGATGTCGTACAGTTCTTTTTTGAGCTTCAGGATTTCCTTCAACGTGATTTCCATGTCGGAAACCTGGCCTTCCGCACCGCCCATTGGCTGGTGAATCATGACACGGCTGTGCTTCAACGCCGAACGTTTTCCGTTGGCACCTGCACACAACAGGACGGCCGCCATAGAGGCCGCCATGCCCGTGCAAATGGTCGCGACGTCGGGGTTGATCACCTGCATGGTGTCGTAAATGCCCAAACCCGCATACACGCTGCCGCCGGGGGAGTTCATGTAAATCTGAATGTCCTTCTTGGCGTCCGCACTTTCCAGAAACAGCAACTGGGCCTGAACGATGTTGGCCACCTGGTCGTTGATACCGGTACCGAGGAAGATGATGCGGTCCATCATCAAACGCGAAAACACGTCCATTTGGGCCACGTTCAGTTGGCGCTCCTCAATGATGTAGGGCGTCAAGGATCCTTTTACGTAGCCTTCCATTGTGAGGCTGGAAATGCCTTTGTCCAGCTGGGCGTACCGCTGAAACTCTTTGCCAAGGTTGGAACTCATGGTTCTAATTTAGTTGGTTTTGGTGGCAACGGCCAAAAAATCTTCGTAGCTGGACTTGATCTCTTTTTTACCAAAGTTCGCCTTGAAGAACGCGTTCATTTTGTTCTGCAACACTTGCTCAGACATTTGCTCCGCTTGCTCGCGGTTCTTCAACAAATTCAGTGCCACCTTTTCTACTTCTTCGGGGGGCAATCCTTGGCCAAATTGCATCATGCGCTCGTTTACCAAGCCCACCGCGTATTCCACCAATTCCTCCTTGTGGACGTGCAGGTGGTGCTCACGAACCAATTTGCCTTCGATCAGCTGCCAACGCATGCCTTTTTCCATGTTGGGCCACTGGTTTTCTACCTCTTCGGCGGACAAGGGCTTTTCAGCGCCTTGCTGCAACCACTTCTTCAAGAAAGCGATGGGAAGGTCCATTTTGGTTTCCATCAGGTGGGCACTGGCCGTATTGAAGAAATGCACATCGGCATCGCGTTGGTACACCGCTTCCAATTCGGCCTGGATCTTGCCGCGCAGTTCGTCCTCGGAAGAAACCACCCCGGGGCCAAAAACCTTGTCGAACAATTCCTGGTCCAAGGCGGCGGGCTCCATGCGGTAGGCCGACTTGAATTCAAAAGCAAACGACCCGGTGCTCTGGGCCAATTCTTCGGCCGTGCAGCCCAAAACGTTTTCCAAACGGAAGTCGGACGTCCACGTGGTGCCGACCTGCAGGGTCAATGTATCGCCGGCTGCTGCGGCCACAAGGGCCTTCAAAGCCTTCTTGTCTGCCACCACGGTTCCGGCAAAACGGCCGTCCTTGGAAAGACCGCCTTCTACCGGGGTTCCAGCGGCATCAACCTCCTTGAATTCGCCGTAAAACAAATCGTCGTCGGCTGCTTTCTCGGGGCTGCTCAACTTGCCGTAGCGCTGGCGCAGGTTGTTCACCTCGTCGTCAATGACTTTCTTGGCAACTTCGATGGTGTAGTAGGGCAATTTGACTTTCTCGCCCATGTCCAACGTCAATTCGGGCGCCAAACCCACTTCAAACTGAAACTCCAACGTGGGGGCGTTCCAATCCAGACCCTGCTGGGGAATGGGCAAAGGCTGGCCCAAAAGGTCCAACTTTTCCTTCTCAATAAACGCGTACAGTTCGTCCTGCAACAACTTGTTGATTTCGTCCACCCGCAAGGCAGTACCGTACTGGCGTTCTACCATGGCCATGGGAGCCATCCCCGGACGGAAACCCGGTATGCGCGCATTTTTGCGGTAGTTCTGCAAGGCCGCGGCCACCTTGGGGGCGTAGTCGGCTTGCTCCATTGTGAGGACAATCGTTGCGTCGGATGCTTTTCCTTTGGTCAGGGTAACGTTCATGGAGAGGAATTTAAGGGTGCAAAGGTACGGCATCCGCTATTTACCTTTACCCCATGGAGAAACCCGGATTTGTACTTCTGCTCATGGGCTTGGCCTTGCCCGCGCTCGGCCAGTCCCGCCCCGTAATTCCGGCAACCGTGGTGGTAGAAACCAAGGAGCTCATGGCCCTCCAAGACTCGGTCCGGTGGAACCGCATGGCCCGACGGGAAGCCGAAAAACAGCGCGACAGTTTGTGGGTCCTTCTTCAAGCAAAATCCCCGGTTGACGCCCCCGCTCCTCCTGCCGAAGTTGCGCCGACGCCACCGGTTGTTTCAACGCCAACAACGCCGCAGGAAACCCCTGCCGCCGAAACACCCCGTTCTTCTGTTTTTTGGATTGTGGTAGGCGGATCCCCCAACCGCGAGGAAGCCGACCGCATGGTGCCCGCCTATTCCTTGGCGCCATTTCAGGCCCAGTCGGTTACGGCACCCAACGGCATTCACCGGGTGTGCTGGGGACCTTTTTCCGACGAGAAAACGGCCTTGGACGTTTTGCGTGAAGCGCGAAAAATAAGGCCCGACGCCTGGTTCTGGCGGCAGGATTAAGGCTTGCTTTATTCCAGAAATCCAGCCATTAAGGAATACGCGAGACCCAAAAAAACGACAAAACCCGCCAAGGCGGGTTTTGTGCGCGAAGAGGGACTCGAACCCTCACATCCTTACGGACACTAGATCCTGAGTCTAGCCTGTCT
>JBIIBX010000003.1:0-29949 GCA_044239185.1 Schleiferiaceae bacterium
CGCGGGCGGCGCGCATTTTGGCCACTTCCGTCCAAAAGTCCATGCCGATGGCCCAGAAAAACGACAGCCGGGGGGCAAAGTCATCGACCGCCAGACCCGCGGCTTTTCCCGTACGGAGGTACTCCCGTCCGTCGGCCAAGGTGAAGGCAAGTTCCAAAGCGGGCGTGGCTCCCGCTTCTTGCATGTGGTACCCGGAAATGGAAATGCTGTTGAATTTGGGCATGAAGTCCCGGGTGTACGCAAAAATATCCGCCACAATCCGCATGCTGGGCTGGGGCGGGTAGATGTAGGTATTGCGCACCATGAACTCCTTCAAAATGTCGTTTTGAATGGTTCCTTGAAGGGCAGACGCGGCTACGCCTTGTTCTTCTGCTGCGACGATGTAAAAGGCCAAGATGGGCAAGACGGCCCCGTTCATGGTCATGGAGACGGACATCTCGTCCAAGGGAATGCCGTCGAACAGGATTTTAGCATCCTCCACGCTGTCTATGGCGACGCCTGCTTTTCCGACGTCCCCCTGCACCCGAGGGTGATCGGAGTCGTACCCGCGGTGGGTGGCCAAGTCAAAAGCGACGCTGAGTCCTTTTTGGCCGGCGGCCAGGTTTCGTCGGTAAAACGCGTTGCTTTCTTCGGCGGTGGAAAATCCGGCGTATTGCCGAACGGTCCACGGGCGCTGGGTGTACATGGAAGCATACGGACCGCGCAAAAAGGGCGGCAGGCCCGCGGGCATGGCCTTCAATCGGGAGGTTGCCGAGCTGCCAGCAAGGAGGGGGGGCGACGCAGAAGGTGCTGGTGCAAATGGTTCGGGCGCTGCTTTTGCGGACGCTACTTGGGCGTTGGTCGCATCGGAGAAGGGAAAGGAAGCGGATGCGTTGCGCTCCGCAGCATAAAGATCCCACGCCGCTTGCACGATGTTGTGGGTAAGGGCCTCCACCGCAAAACTTCCGGCCACGGGATCCGGCGTTCGGTCTACCGACGCTTCGTAGGTCAGCAAGAGGGATTGGTGGCGCGCCCACCGCCGGGCCAAAGCACGCCCTTCCTCCAACGGGGGCGCGCAGCGCTCATCGGCGCCGCCGCAGGCGGCGCCGATGAGCTGCCACTGCGTCCAAATCAACGGGTTGTGCGGGTCGTTCCCCGGGTCTTTGGGCAGGAGGCCCTCCGCGCAAATCCAAAGCGGAGCGGATTCTGCGGTGTAGCCGTGCGGCTGCACCCACTGGGCCCACGCGGCGCGCATTGCGCGCAAAGCCGACCACTCCTCCAAAAGCCGATTGCCTACCGTCCAGTGCACCCAAAGCCGGGGGATGAATTCGGCGCCCACCGTGGCAACCAGTTGGTCCCATTGCTGAATCGTCCAAGCCAGCGCCGGAACCGCGGGAAGGGCATTGGCATCTTTCGAGCGTGCGACCCGTTGCATGCCGGCGTTCACCGCCAACCGAACCCCTTCAGGCAGCACGTCGGCTTGGGCCTTCAAAGCGGTGCCGGTGGAAGCGGTATTCCAAGAGCCCTGCCACCGGTCGGGATCCATGCCCAACGTCCGCCAGCCTTCCAGCCAGCGGTTCAAAAAAGCCATTTCGTCGGATTCTACGACCAGGTGAATGGGAACAATGTCTGCTTGGATGCCGGCCAGCAATTCGGCTGCTTCCTCGTTTCCGTGCAGGTAAAAGAGGAGGGAGGTGGCGCCGTCCTGGAGGGCTTCCAAGGCCTGGGCATTGAGGTCTTTTGCGTCGCCCGGACCCAGCATTTGCAAGGTGTGGGAATAGGCCGAGGCCCGGACTTGAGCATTGCGTTGAAACGCTTCCGCCCCAGGAGGCAACGCATTTAAATCTTCCGGCGTGTAGAAGGGCCGAATGGGAAGGCCATCGGGCGTTTTGTGGGTATAGGCGGGTTCGGGAGCCCCTTTCCATTCTTTGGAAAAGGCCGTTTCCCAATCCGCCCGGGTTGACGGTGCAAAACCGTCCAAGGGGAAATCGGACATCAGTCGGTTTTTTTGGCAGGAGCGACCAGAACCACTTCTTCGCCGGGCCGGTGCATCCAATACGTTTCCCGAGCAAACCGCTCGAGCAATTCGGGGTTGTTTTCGACCTCTTTCAGGCGGCGCACCTGCCAGGAAATTTCCTGTTCGTAGAATTGAATGCCCGCGTCGAGTTCTTCAATCTCGGTGTCCAATTCCCGCTGAATGAGGTAGGAGTTGGAGTCCAAAAAGACCATCCAGATGGCAAAGGCCACCAGGGTGAGGACGTACTTGTTGATCAAAATGCGCCAAATGCCCTTCATGAGACGAAGTTACAACGAAATTTTGGGGCTCCCAGTCGGTCGGGCCTCGGTTTGCAGGCCAAAATCAGTACAGCTGTTTCTCCAGCAATTTGCGGTACCGGCCTTGGGGCAAAGCCAAGAGTTCTTCGTGGCTTCCCCACTCCACAATCCGGCCCTTGTGCAGCACCGCAATGGCGTCCGCGTGCCGGACCGTGCTCAGCCGATGCGCAATGACCACGGACGTCCGGCCTTTCATCAAACGGAGCAAGGCATCCTGGACCAATCCTTCGCTTTCTGCGTCCAGGGCCGAGGTGGCCTCGTCCAACAGCAAGAGTGCGGGATTCCGCAGCAAGGCCCGGGCAATGGCCACGCGTTGGCGCTGTCCGCCGCTGAGTTGCACCCCGCGTTCCCCCACCAAGGTGTTTAGCCCCTCCGGGAATGCTTGGATGAATTCGAGGGCGTTGGCCTGCGCCGCCACCTCCAGCAAGGCCTCGTCGGTCACGTCGGAAAGTCCGTAGGCGATGTTCTCCCGGAGGGTGCCGGAAAACAAGACGACTTCTTGGGGCACCAGGGCCATGGTTTTGCGCAACGCTTGAAGCGGCAATTCCGACAGCGGATGCCCAAACCACTGCAGGCTTCCGGACTGCGGCGCATGAAAGCGAAGCAGCAGTTGAATCAGGGTGCTTTTTCCAGCGCCCGACGCGCCCACCAGGGCGATGTGGCCGCCCAGGGGAACGTCCAAAGACAGCCCCTGCAACACCGGAACGTCCGGTCGGGTGGGGTACGAAAATGAAACGTCCTGCAAGGACAGATGGGGCGTTCCAGCGACCGGCGCGGGAAGGGATTCGGCGTCGTCGGTCTGCGGATAGAGGGGCTCGGACGGGGTGTCCAGCATGTCCAGCAAGGCCTCGGTGGCGCCCATGGCCTTTTGCAACCGGGCGTAAACGTCGGCCATGCCGCCGATGGAGCCTCCAATAAATCCCGAGTAGATCACAAAGCTCACCAACTGACCGGTGGCCAATTCTCCGGTGGCAATAAGGGTGGTGCCTTTCCAAACCACGGCGACCAGCGCCCCAAACAGGCCCAAAATCAAGAAACTGGCAAAGGCTCCCCGAAGGATGCCGCTTTGGATGGCCAACTGGGCCACCGTATTGGTTCGTCCCGCGTAGCGCTGCAATTCAAACGATTCCCCAGAGAAGGCTTTTACCGTGGCAATGCCCTGCAAGGCCTCTTCCACAGCGGCATTGCTCTCCGCCGAGGCGTCTTGTACTTTTTTGCTGTACGCCCGGATGCGGGAGCCAAAAACGACCGCCAAAATCACGACCACCGGCAATACCGCCAACATAAACACCGTCAGCTGCGGGCTGGTGTAGGTGAGCAGTACCAATCCTCCGCCAATTACCACGATTTGCCGAATGAATTCGGCCAAGGTGGTGGTAAAGGTTTCTTGCAACACGCCGATGTCCGACTGCAACCGGTTGGTGAGCTCGCCCACCCGTTTTTCGTGGAAATAGGGCAGGGGCAGCACAATCAGGTGCCGGTACATGGCCTGGCGCAAGGAAGCCAGCGCGCGTTCCGCTACGCGTTCAAACAGCACAATGCGCAAAAAGGAGAAAACAGCCTGCAAAACCAGCAATCCGGCCAGCTGCAGCGCCAAGGTGTTCAGGGTTCCGGGGGCCGAAGAAGTGGCGTCCACCAACCCGCCCAGCAAGCCGGGGAAGGCCAGGTTGGAAGCACTGGAAAGCAGCAGCATCACCAAACCCAGGCCGAATTCACCCCGGTACGGGCGAACATACGGATACAGACGGCCCATGCGCCGCAGGGACTGCCACCGGAGGGGTTTTTTGGGCGAACCCGCGTCGGAGGAAGGACCGTGCCCCCCTCGGTTTCTTGCAGCCACGAATCAGTATTTGTTTTTGTCTTGGAAGTCCAAGGATTTTACTCCCAAGGCCTTTAAAATGCGTTTGGATTGGATCTTGATCGCTTCTTTCACGGTTGTGGCGGCCTTGCGCCAGGCGCTGTCGTTGGGGCGTGCAATAAAACGCGAGTCGGAATACCGAAATCCGTCTTGGATGGGGGTGAAGAAGTACGCGTAGAACGACTTGCGGGTTTCGCCTTCGGGCACGTGGATGGTCTGGTAGCCGTGGGGCGAGTTTTCGTCGGTCAAGAAAATGACCGCCCGGTTGTGTGCGGGAGCAATGCGCTTCTCTGCACGACGCATCAACGGATCCCAAATCTCGAGGTGGCCGCCGTAGGCTTCTTCCCAGTGGCGGTTGAGGTAAATCAGCAGGTTGACCCGACGCCACAAATTGGACTCGGGGTCGTAGTTGACGTCGATGTGGACGTCGACGTAGGACCCGTTGGCGCCTTGGTGGACCCCGGACCCCAGCGGATTATCGGGGGTGAGCAATCCGGAAATGCCGGTGACGGTACTCATCCATTCGGCAAAAAAGTCCGACCGAATGGCTGCGCGAACCTCGCGGAAGGCAGGGTGCCATTCGTCGAATTTGTAGTCCTCGGCCTTGTTTTCGTTCAAGCTCTTGCGCCGGACCTTGAGGGCGTCCATGGGCGGAAAATGGCCGTGCAGCAGGTTGGCGGTCTCCTCGGTGAGGAAGCCGTCGATCACAATGTGTTTGCAGGGGTTTCCAGCGGCAAAGACCGAAGCCCATTCGCTGGTTTTTTCCGGGGTGAAGTGGATAGGATTAAGCGGTCCCATGGCGTTTTCGCAAAAGGGTGTAAAAAAGGGTGGGCATCCAGCGGTGCAAAAGCAGTGCCACGCGTTCGGACGGGGAAACGATTCGAATTTTAAAGCGGTTGGAGCGGGAAGCCCGGAAGATGCGCCGAGCCATCTCTGCGGGGTCCATGCCGACGTGGGTTTTGGCTGTATTTCCCAGCGGGAGTCCGAATTCGTTCAAAGCGGACTGCATGATGGACGTGCCAATCACGCCGGGTTGCATCAGCTGCAGTTTCAGTCCAAGTGGACTCCATGCGGCATAAAACGCTTCCCAGTGCCGTTCCAGCGCGGCTTTGCTCGCGCCGTAGGCCGCGCTTTGTGGCTGTCCGAACTCGGCGGCGATGGATCCGATGGCAACGAGGTGACCGCTCCCCCGGGATGCCATGCGCGGAGCGAGAAATTTAGCGGCGTATACCGGGAATCGGTAATTGATCGCAAACAGCAGGGCTTCAACGTTGTTGTGGGTAAGCATGGGGTCGCTCCATTGGGCCAAGCCGGCACAGAAATAGACCACATCCAAGCGTCCGGTTGCGAACCAAACGCGGTCAATGAGAAGAAGCAAGGCGTTTTCGTCGGTTAAGTCGGCGGGTAGAACGGTGGCATGCTCGGGGTGGGGCAGGGTGGATTGAACCTCCTGCAAAGCCTCCTTGCTGCGGCCGCTGAGAATCACGTGGTGGCCTTGTTGGGAGGCGATCCGGGCCAGTTCTGCGCCCAGTCCGCGCGATGCACCTGCAATCCATACGGTCTTCATACGTACAAAGGTACGGAATGCCAATAGAGTGGCCTGCGCACTCCGGACTGCAGGAGCGCCCTTCGGTAAGACTCCGAAGCAGCACCTGCGGAAGGGGTGAAAAAATAAATATCCCGAAGCAATTTGGGAAATGCAAATAATCTTCCTATCTTTGCCGCCCGATTACGTAAAACATATACGCCCCATGAAACGCACGTTCCAGCCCTCCAACCGGAAAAGAAAGAACAAACACGGATTCCGTGAGCGCATGGCATCGGCCAACGGCCGTCGCGTATTGGCGGCTCGTCGTGCACGAGGCCGTCGTCGTTTGACGGTATCCGACGAAGGAAACCACAAAGGGTAATGCATTGACCCTGTATATGAAAGGTGTTGCTTTTGCAGCACCTTTTTTTTGTGCGTAATTTTCACCTCCCGGCAGCCTTGCGCCGCCCTTACTAAGCGAATCCTCCAAAAAGCCCCTCCATGCCCAAGAATCCAGCCCTCAAATCGGTCCTCATCATCGGCAGCGGCCCCATTGTTATTGGGCAGGCCTGCGAATTTGATTACTCCGGCTCGCAAGCCGCCGGGTCGTTGCGGGACGAGGGCATTGAGGTGTCGTTGATCAACTCCAATCCGGCTACCATCATGACGGATTCCGTGGTGGCCGACCACGTGTATCTCCTGCCCCTGACCGTGGAGTCTTTGGAGACCATTTTGAAGGAGCGGAAGATTGACGCGGTCCTCCCCACCATGGGCGGGCAAACGGCGCTCAACTTGTGCATTGAGGCAGATAGCCAAGGTCTGTGGGAGAAGTACGGGGTATCCATCATTGGAGTAGACATCGACGCCATCCACATCACCGAAGACCGGGAGAAGTTCAAGCAGCTGATGCTGAAGATTGGCATTCCCATGGCCCCTGCCCAGACGGCAGACAGCTACCTCAAAGGAAAGGAAATTGCCCAGGAATTCGGTTTCCCGTTGTGCATTCGGCCTTCGTTTACATTGGGCGGCTCCGGGGCTTCGTTTGTTTTCACCAAGGACGAATTTGACGCGGCGCTCAAGCGCGGTTTGGAGGCCAGCCCCATTCACGAGGTACTGATCGACAAGGCCTTGCTGGGCTGGAAGGAATTTGAATTGGAGCTCCTGCGGGACAAGAACGACAACGTTATCATTATCTGTTCCATTGAGAATATGGACCCCATGGGCATCCACACGGGCGATTCCATCACCGTGGCGCCTGCAATGACCCTGTCCGACCGCACCTACCAACGCATGCGAGACATGGCCATCCACATGATGCGTTCTATCGGCAATTTTGCCGGAGGATGCAACGTGCAGTTTGCCGTGAGCCCGGACGAGAACGAAGACCTGGTGGCCATCGAGATCAATCCACGCGTGAGCCGGTCGTCGGCCCTGGCCTCCAAGGCCACGGGGTATCCCATTGCCAAGATTGCCGCAAAATTGGCCATTGGCTACACCTTGGACGAGTTGGACAACCAAATCACCAAGACCACTACGGCCTTTTTTGAGCCCACCTTGGACTACGTCATTGTGAAGATTCCGCGCTGGAACTTCGACAAATTCGAAGGAGCCGACCGCCGTTTGGGGCTGCAGATGAAGTCCGTAGGCGAGGTCATGGGCATTGGCCGCACGTTCCAAGAAGCCCTGTCCAAGGCAGCGCAGTCGCTGGAAATCAAGCGAAACGGCCTGGGGGCAGACGGCAAGGGACTCACCGACCAAAAGGTCATCCTGCACAAATTGGAGTACGCCAGCTGGGACCGGGTGTTTGTGTTGTACGACGCCATTCAGCTGGGAATTCCTTTGCGCAAAATCCACGAAATCACCAAGATCGACCTGTGGTTCTTGAAGCAAATTGAGGATTTGGTCCTGGTACAGCGCCGCATTGAAAGCCACTCGTTGGAGTCCTTGCCTTACGAGTTGCTGCTGGAGTCCAAGCAAAAGGGGTTTGCGGACCGCCAAATTGCCCACATGGTGCGCTGCCTGGAAAGCCAGGTGCACGACAAACGCGTGGAGCTGGGCATTGAGCGGGTGTGGAAAATGGTCGACACGTGCGCGGCCGAGTTCCCGGCTCAAACGCCTTACTACTATTCCACCTTTGAATCCCCGTCCTCCTTGGTTCCTGGGGGGAAAGCCCTTCCCGAAAACGAATCCGTCCGCTCCGACCGTCCCAAGGTGGTGGTACTGGGCTCCGGCCCCAACCGCATTGGCCAAGGCATCGAGTTTGACTATTCCTGCGTCCACGGGGTGCTTGCAGCCAAAGAATGCGGCTACGAAACCATCATGGTTAACTGCAACCCGGAGACGGTTTCCACCGACTTCAACACCGCAGACAAGCTCTATTTTGAGCCGGTTTTCTGGGAGCATTTGTACGACATTTTGCGCCACGAAAAGCCCGTTGGGGTGGTGGTGCAATTGGGCGGCCAAACCGCTTTGAAATTGGCCGAAAAACTCGACCGCTTTGGCATCCCCATCTTGGGAACCACCTACGAGAGCTTGGATTTGGCCGAGGACCGGGGTCGGTTCTCTACGCTGTTGCAGGAACAGGGCATTCCCTATCCGGAGTTTGCCGTCATCACCACGGCCGACGAGGCCCGGGCGGTGGCCGCGAATCTGGGCTACCCCATCTTGGTCCGCCCGTCGTATGTTTTGGGCGGCCAGGGCATGAAAATTGTGATCAACGACGACGAGTTGGAGACCCACGTGGTGGAGCTCTTCAAAGATTTCCCCGGAAACCGCGTGTTGCTGGACCACTACCTGGCGGGAGCCATTGAAGCCGAGGCCGACGCCATTTGCGACGGCGAGGACGTCTACATCATTGGCATCATGGAGCACATCGAACCCTGCGGCGTGCATTCGGGCGATTCCAACGCGACCCTTCCTCCGTTCAACTTGGGAGAGTTGGTGATGCAACAAATTGTGGACCACACCAACAAGATTGCAAAGGCCCTGGGAACCGTGGGACTGATCAACATCCAGTTTGCCGTCAAGAACGACACGGTGTACATCATCGAGGCCAATCCGCGCGCCTCCCGCACCGTTCCCTTTATTTGCAAGGCCTACGACGAGCCCTACGTGAATTACGCCACCAAGGTGATGCTGGGGGCCAAAAAGGTGAAGGATTTCAATTTTCAACCCAAGCGCAAGGGCTGGGCCATCAAGGTTCCGGTGTTCAGCTTCCACAAGTTCCCCGACGTGGACAAGACCCTGGGGCCGCAAATGAAGTCCACCGGCGAGGCGATTTACTTCATCGAATCCTTGAAGGACCCCCTTTTCCAGAAGCTGTACTCGGAGCGCAATTTGTATTTGAGCAAGTAGGATTTTAGCATGTAAGAAGGCAACACCCCGAGCATTCCGCTCGGGGTGTTTGCGTTTGGGGCCTTTGGGGTCGTTGTGTGCCTGTTCCAAGCTGGAGTGCCCCGTGTTGGCGGGTTATCTAGGCCCAGTAGGAAGCTTATTTCGCGCGCACCGGAAAGTGGTGCGTGTGCAGGGCGTAGTTGTCCGGTTGTACCGTGTCTTTCTGAACCGCGATGCGGTCGGCTTCGTGCAAATGAAATTGGGCGCGCGAGGGGGCTTGTCGGTTAGCGTCGTTCAATTGCCAAACAACAAGCACCAGGGCCGGGGCGGTCAGCACGGGAAGCAGTCGTCCGATTCGGCGCGGAAGCAGGTTGTTGCGAACAACGGCAACGTACCAAACCAAGAGGGTAGCGATCCACGCCATGCGTTGCCGAACAAACCCTCCTTCGCCCAAGTGGTCCGGCCCCAGGAGGGCCCAAGTGGCTGCGAAGATGACGGCAATCCAAAGAATAGCCGTGAACCGGCGAAACGGAGGTTTGCGCAATGGCACAGCGGCAACAATCCAAACGGCCAGGGTGAGCACGCAGGTCAGAACCAATCGATTGTCAAGGCGCAGGGCCAAGGCATCGCCCATGGCCAAACGGGCAAAGCGCTCTAAGACGGGTACGGCGCGCGGGGCAGATGCAGCATCGCCGGAAGAACCGGATGTAAACCAGGTGTACGCAAATACCAGGGCCCAAAAGGTGCCGTGGCCCAGGGAAAGCAACGGGAGCCGTTCCTGCTCGGCGTTTTGCAAATAGGGTGATTTAACCGAAGCACCACCGGAGGCGTAGAGAAGGAGAGCGGCCAATCCCACAAAAGCCAAGCCCAGCGGATGCGCAAAATAGAGCGCCGGCCAAAGCAGGTGGAGCCAAAGACTGGAGGGTCGGTTGTGAAGCAGTCTCAGGGCAAGTAAGGCCAAGCCGGCTGCGGCAATGAAGTTGTAGAACCCTTTGAAAAACAACAGGTTGAAGAATAGGGCGGGCACCCAAAGAGCCAGTTCCGGCTGGTTTTGACGTCGGTCGGTGGCCCAAAAAATGGCTGCGGCAAAGGGGAGGGCTAGGGCCACCTGGAGGATTTTCTCGGCGATGGGGCCGCTTGCGCTCAAGGCCAAAAGCGCCTGCAACAGTCTATGAATGAGTTGGTTGGAAAGCAAGGGGTGGTTGGAGGTCATTGTGGACGTCCAGTCGGGGTCTCCTGCCGCCAAGTGGTTCAAGGCCAGTGCTTGCCACACGTGGCTGGGGCCGTCTTGGGTAGCCAGCGGTAGCAACAGAATAGGGCCCAGCAGCAACAGCCAAGACCCCCATCGGTACCCGGTATGGCTCATGTTCGGGGGGGAGTGCGCATCCAGTTCAACAACTGCATCGCCAAGGCCGAGCGGGTGTAGGCCGACGGGTTGGCGGCACCGGTTCCGGGTGTTTCCAACGCTTTTTGCAAAGCGACGGAGGCGCTGAGGCGGCCCGGTTTGTCGGGGTCAAACAAAGAACCCGCTTGGTTCTCTTGGATCAACCGCTGCGCATCTCCGTCCGTGGCGGGGCCAAATCCCCAGATGGGGCGTCCGGTGCCCAGGTATTCAAACAATTTGCCCGTTAAAATGCCTCGGTTGTTGGGCAAGTCGGGGATCAACAAGACCAAGAGATCCGCGGTTTGCAGCACGTGCACCGACTCCCGGTGGGGAAGATATCCCAACAGTTCCAGGCGAAAGGTATCGGGAAATTCGGTTTCCAACGCGCGCAGGGCCTCCACGGCCTCGTCCGCCGGTTTGCCTGCCAGCCGGAAAACGAACGATTTGCCCGCCTGCAAGCTGAGTCGGAAAGACTCGACCAATGCGTCGACCGGATATTGCAGGGACAGGGTGCCGGTATACGCCAGAACGGGGGTATGGGGTTCCGACGATGGCTTTATCCCGGGGGTAAAATCTTCCGGGTCGTAGCCGTTGGGAAGTACCAGGAACTTGGACGCATCGATGCGGTCGGATTTGGCCAACAGGGTGCGCTTGAGGTCCTCGCTGACCACCACCACGCGCCGCGCTTCTTCCAAAACGGTTCGTTCCAGTTTGCGGTCGTGCGCGCGGGCCCAGCGGGTAGGGTAGAAGCGGTCGTAGTAGTAAATGTCGGTCCAGGGGTCGCGGAAATCCGCGGTCCAGGCAATGCCGGTTTCCCGCTGAAGCTGCAGACCGATGAGGTGGGTGGAGTGCGGCGGTCCGGTGGTGATCACGTCGGTGTAAGTGCCGTCTGCGAGCAAGCGTTTGGCGGCACGCAGGGCGTGACGGTTCCAGCCTTTTCGCGGATCTGGCAAGAAGAAATTCCCGCGAACAAAACGAGACAAGGCCTGCAGCGGCCCGGGTTTTCCGGCCTGGTTGGCAAAACCGGAATACGGAACCTCCTTGCGTCCGGTGAGGCGTTGGTAGGCGCCAAACCAATCCGTGGCCGGAGTGGTTACCGTTCTGATTTCCGCGCATTCGTGGAGCAGCGATTCGTCTTGCACCGGGTAGGTGGCCGCGGCGGGGTCTACCGTGAGCACGGTCAAATCCTGCCCCATGCGCTGCCATTCCTTGGCGGTTTTTAACCAGCGCTGGACGCCTGGACCTCCCGCAGGAGGCCAGTAGTATGTGACAACGAGAATCTTACCGGCCATTAAACCGCGGTTGCTCCTTTTCGCTTGCGCAGTTCTTGCCAAAATGCGCCGGCCAAGGCCAGCACCAACAGAACGCTGAAGCCCAAGTCGATTTGTTCTCCGGAGGTGTAGGTGGTAGGTTCAAAGCGGAACACCACTTCTTGGGTGCCGGCGGGAAGAACCGCTGCCCGAAGCACGTAGTTGACGCGCATGACCGGAATCTCTTTGCCGTCGGCTTCCGCAATCCATTTTTGGCCGGGAACGTCGTAGAAAATTTCCGAGAAAACGGCGAGACGGTCGGAGGTGCATCCGCGAACGGCGTAGGTCATCGTCTTGGGGTCGTATTGGCTCAGGGCGATGGCCGCGGCTGAATCTCCTGCTGTGGGCAAAGCGGTGGTTTCGGGGATGTCTTGGGCGTCCACAATCGCCGTTTTAAGCGGGTCAAAGTCGGTCAAGGCGGCCATGGCAGCATCGGGGCCGGCGACGCGGCGAACTTCCGACGGGAACCAGCCGTGTCCGCAGGCCGCCAGGTTGGGCTGGGCAATCGGTTGGTTTGCGTTGTCTTTCACGATGAACCACTTGGTATTCAGCATGTTGTAAACGGCAAAATTGCCTTTGCTCAGCTGTCGGTCAATCAAATCTTGGTACCGCGCCAGTTTGGCTCCGTGGTATCCGCCCACGCTCTTGTGGTGGTAGGACGTGTAGGAGTCCGACGTCAAGCCTGCGCTTGTATTGAACACCCGGTAGTGGGGGTCGGTGTCCTTCTGGATCAGCATGTCAGCGGGCGAGGGGGCAAATGCCGCTTGGAAGTCGCGGTTGGAAACAAATTCCTCGCTGCCCAGTTGGTCCCGGTCAAAGCGCCATTGGTCCACCAGGACGAGCGCACCCAGGCCGACTACCAGGTACATCGGTTTCAGTTTTCCGAGCATTTGGGCCCAAAGCAACCCCGCCGTGGCCACCACAAAGAACAAGGTGCTAAAGGCAGAACTCCGCAGCAGGGATTCGCGGTCGCTCCGCAGCATGTTCAAGTCAAACCCTTCTTGGCCAAATCCGGCGTCGCGCGGGCTTTCCAAAGACAGGAAGGCCGGTCCGAAAACGGCAATCAGCAAGGAGAGACCGCCGGTGATGTAGAGGGCAAGCAGCAGTTTTTTCTTCATCCACTCCCGGTCGGTGGAGCGGTTGAGCCAGGTCTGAAGCCCGGCAAATCCGAGGTAAGGAACCACCAAAAAGGCGACCACCAAGGCCATGGACGGCACGCGGAATTTGTTGTACAGGGGCAAATACTCAAACACCAACCGGTTGAGGGTTTCGGCATTCTTGCCCCAGGCCAAGAGGGCGCTGATGGCCAAGGCCGCGATGGCCCAATCCCGTGCCGGGCCGCGGACCACCAACAATCCCAACACAAACAAGAAGAACACCACGGCTCCCACGTAGTAGGCTCCGTTTACCAAGGACTGGTCGCCCCAGTACATCCGGGAACCGACCAGTTGGTTGGAGTTGGCCTCCAAGACCTTGCCGCTGTAGCCCTGCTGGCGCAACGCTCCTTCTACAAAGGTGTAGGTTTCGGTGTCTTTGTACGACTGCTTGGCGCCGCCTCCCATCAGGTTGGGAATGAACAGGTTCAGCGTTTCCGAGATGCCGTAGGACCAGCTCATGGCGTAGTCAAAATCCAGACCGGCACTCGGTGCTTTCTGTGCTGCGGGCGTGCCGTCCGCGGGAGCTTCGGGAGTCAAGTCGGAATGGCCACCCCGCATGGACGCCTTGGTGTAGGCATAGGAACTCCACAGGTTGCCGATGTTAGGCCCAATGCCTACCACGGCCGCCAGTGCCAAAATAGCGATGTGTTTCCCCCACTGAATGCCCGTTCCTTGGCGGAAGGCGTGCACCCCAAAGGCCACCACCATGGCCAAAATAGGCAACGCGGTATAAAAGGTTATTTGGAAGTGGTTGGCGTGGATGCTCATGCCCGTGAACAAGGCCGTCAAGGCAAAACCCAGTGCCAACCGGCCCCGCAAGGTGAGCAATACCCCCAAGAGCAAGGGCGCCATGTACGCAGCGGTACGGATTTTGGCGTTGTGGCCAGCGGCCAACGAAATGATAAAGAACGCACTGAATCCGAAGGCCAGGGCTCCCACCACCGCCAATCCGGGCTCCACTTTTTCCCCGCGCAAGAGGAAAAAGAAGCCTATCATCAACGTCGCAACGATGTAAATCCCAGAGTCCAAGCCCAAAACCGTGCTGATAGCCGTTTGGAAATACCCCAAAACGTTGTTGGGATACAGGGTAGAAACCTGGAACGTGGGCATGCCGCTGAACATGGAATTCGTCCACAGCGGTTCCTCACCGGTGGCCTCGCGGTAGTCCACAATCTCTTTGCCTTTGGCCAATCCCATCAAGATGTCGTCCTGCGGGATGGACTTGTTTTGAAAGACGACGGGCGCAAAATACAGCGCATTCAGACCGGCTAAAACGAGGACGGGAATCAGCCAGTGGCGATTCGATTTCCAGGAAAAGAGAGCGTTCATGGGATGGGGGTTACAAGAAAGCACAAGTTTACGAAGAATTGGCCGTTACTTTGGGGGTGAAATGAACAACCTCACTTTGCCCAATGCGGTGGTCATCGGCGCGCCCAAATGCGGGACCAGTTCGCTTTATTTTTGGCTGTCTGCCCATCCCCAAGTGTGTGCATCACCGGTCAAAGAAACCTTCTTTTTTGCCGACGAAATCAACCGATTCAACCGCTCGGCCAATGCCATCGAACACGGCTTGGAAACGTATGCGTCGTATTTCAAAGGCTGCACCCAGGCCGACGTCGTGTTGGAGGCCACAGCGCCTTATTTGTATTACCAAAACGCACTGAAGCACATCCCGTCGCTGCCAACGGCTCCAAAATGCGTGGTAGTTCTCCGCGAGCCCACCGCCCGTTTGTACAGCCAATACCGGTTTGAACGCTACCGAACCAAGCGCATTTCCCAGTCGTTTGCCGACTACGTCGCGGATGCCGCCTTGGTGGCCCACGGGGACTATGCCTACTGGTTGCGCCCTTGGGCCGAGGCCTTGGGGCCGGACCGCTTGCACGTGGTGCTGTTTGAATCCTTGATGAAAAACCCGCAGGCGGAAATGGAGCGCATGGCCCGGTTTTTGGCCATCGACCCCGGTTTCTATGCCGATTACAATTATGTGCAGCACAACGAGACCGTGGCCATTCGTTCCAAAGGACTGCACCGGCTGGGACTGGCGGTTCAGCGGTACGTGCCGCACTTTTTGCAAGAGGCCCTTTTGCCGCTCTACCTGAAAATGAATGCGGGCAAAATGCCGGCCAAAGATCCGGAAGACGACCGGGTTCGGGCCGAAGTGCGGACCCATTACCGCGCGCTGCAGCCCGGGTTGCAGTCCCTCTTTCCGGATTTGGATTGGTCAACATGGGGATCGTAAAACGGCAGAGCCTTTGGAACGCGGCCGGTGGGTACCTGGGGGTGGTCATTGGCGCTGTCAATGCGCTGTTCCTGATGCCCTGGGCCTTTGCCCAAGATCCCGACGGATTCGGGTTTGTTCGCTGGATTCTCTCAGCCAGCCTGTTGGTGGGCGCCTTTGCTCACGTCGGCTTTCCCCATGCCCTGGTGACCTTTGCCCCCCGGATTCCTTCTGACCGACGTCGGGATATTTTCGGCGCGGGGCTGGTTTCTGGATTGGCCGTGGTTTTGGTTTTGGGCGTTTTGGGGATTTTTTGGGGCGATGCATGGATCCAGCAGGCCGTGGGTTCGGGTTCTTTTTCGTGGGGGTGGCAACCGCTTTGGGCGTTGGTGGCATCGTACGTTGTGTTTGAATTGGTCGCCAGCCAGGCCCAATCGGCCTACCGGGTGGTGGCTCCCCAGTGGATCAAGGACGTCGGGAGAAAAGCCGTTTTGACCCTGGCGTCTGCGGCGCTGATTTTGGACCTGCTGGATTTTCCCTCTTTTTTGTGGGCCGTTACAGCCGGCCATGCGCTTTTGACGTTGGTCTTGGTTTTCTATGCCCGGAAGTGGATTGCGGTAGGTTGGGACTGGTCCGGCCTTCCCTGGCGCGCCTTTTTGGCCTACGCCGGATTTATGGTCCTCACCGCCGGCGCCCAAATGGCCATGGGCCAGCTGGACGTCCTGCTGATCGGCAAGCGGTTGAATTTGGCCGCCGTGGCGCAGTACAGCATCGCCTTTCAGTTGGGGGTGGTGGTGTCCGTTCCCTCCAAGGCCATGGGGTATTCCCTGAGGCCGCTGATTGCGGAAGCATGGTCCCGGTCGGACACGGCCCGGCTTTTGGAGTTGGTCCGACGCGGGGGCGTGCACCAGTTTTACGGAACGGCGGTTCTGGTTTTGGGCCTGTGGGCGGTACTGCCTGTGGTAGAGTTGGCGCTGCCGGTTTCCTACCGCGGCGTGTCCAACTTGGCCATGGGAGTAGCGTTGGCCCAATTGATCCATGTGGCTACCGGGGTATCCGGGCTGGTGCTGCTGGCCAGTCCTAAGTACAAATGGGATTTCTGGGCCAATGTCTTGTTGATTGGCGTGTTGGTGGTTATCAGTTGGTGGGCCTTGCCCCGCTTTGGCACCGTGGCCATGGGGTGGGCCTTGGTAGCGTCTGCGTTGCTCTACAATGCCTTCAAGGCCGTTCTCGTGAAATCGTTGCTGGGCGACTGGCCTTCGGGCGTTAGGCCCCTCAAACTCCTGCTCTTCGTTGTACTGGCAGTGTCTATTCACGTTGCGGCCGGGAGCCTTCGCGTCCAGGTGGGCCTTTGGACGACCGCTCTGCTGGAAGCTTTGGCGCAATCGGTTTTCTTTGTCTTTTGGGTGCTCCGCTCCAACGAGGTGCCGGATTTTAAGCTCTTGCTGGAGGGTGTTTGGGCCCGAGTCGGACGTTCAAAGAAGGGTCAGCCATGAGCCAAGCACCGCGTGTATTGTGGATCACTCCGTGGTACCCGGACGCTGCCCATCCGTACCGCGCCGCCTACATCCAAGCCCAGTTTCGGGCGGCAAGGGAACAAGGAGCCGACGTCCAGTTGCTCTTTGTGGACGTAGCAGAGGGTTCCGGACTGTGGGATTCCTGCTGGGAGACCATGGAACCGGGGGTTTTCCGTTGGAAAATCCGAAGCCGAGCGTGGAAAGCCATCGCCCATCTTCCCGGTTGGCTCGCGGTTTGGGCCACCCACCGCGCCTTCCGCGAACTGCCGGCCCTGCAGACCCCGCAGCTGCTGCACGGGAACATCGGATTTCCCGGAGGGGTGTTCACGCGGGTTTTGGCCGACGGGTGGGGGATTCCCTACGTGATTACCGAACACTGGTCCAAAGCAACCGCGCATCTCCACCGACCCTTCTACCAAACCTCCTTGCGGCGGGCCTACGAAGGCGCTGCGCGCGTATTGCCGGTGTCCGACCATTTGGCCGCCGACCTGGCCGCCGAAGGGATTGGGCAGACCACCGTCGTTCCGAATGTAATTGACTTTGGTCCTTTCTACCACCGCGGTTCCGTGCGACCATCGCCCGCTGAGAGGGACGGCGAATTCGTTTGGCGCTGGCTTTCCGTGGCCAGCTTGATTCCCGCCAATGCTGCCATCAAACGCGTGGAATGGATTCTACAAGCCCTGGCTTGGTACCGCAAAAACCGACCCGATCTCCGCATAGAGTGGGTCCACGTGGGCGACGGAGCCCGGTTGCCGCTCTTGCACCAGATGGCCCAAAGCGAAGGCGTTGCAGCGCAAATCACCTGGGCCGGCAGCCTTCCTTTGGAAGCCATAGGCGACCGCATGCGCAAAGCCGACCTTTTTCTGCATCCGACGACCCAAGAAACATTTGGGTTGGTGGTCCGGGAGGCCTTGGCCACCGGTTTGCCGGTGGTCACTACCGACATTCCCGCCCACAGCGGTTGGTGGAAGCCGGATTATGGGGTTTGTACGCGGGTGACCGACGAAGCGTTTCTACAAGGCATACAGACAATGGAAAACCGCCGCGACGCCGTCCCCGAAGAGGCTTTTGGCCGGGAAGCTTTTACTGCCGAGGCGGTAGGAAAGGACCTGTTGGAAATCTACCGGAGCCTTTTGGCCCCCAAAGCCCACTAGGCGTTATTGGGTGTTTTGGTGCGGGTCCAGACCGTACTTCGGCCTAAAAAGGGCATTCCGGTCACAAATCCTTTGAAATACAGGGTGCCGTTGGGCTGCAATTTGCAGTAGCACGAATACGTTTTGCCGGATTTGGTATCGTAAATCTGGCCGCCTTCCCATTCCTTGTCCGACGCATCCCATCGCAGCCCATTCAGAATGACCAAACCAGATAAAACGCGGTTGCGCAGTTTTTCCTCGGGGTTTTTGCGGTCGCGCTTGGGTTTGGAGCCGTCCTCGTTGAAGTCGTTTTTTACCCAAACAATTTTGCCGGAGTAGGTGCCATCGGCCTTTTTGAAAACTTCGACTTTCCCGTCTTTTTCTTCGTTGAACCACACCCCTACCAGGTCGTCGGCCTTTTGGGCAAAGGTTTGAAATCCAAAAAGCAAACACAGAGCGAGGAGCATTTTTTTCATGGAATTGGGTTTATTGGGGGTGTTTACGGTTCGTTAGCGTTTGGGAGAGGATTCTTGGCTTGTTTTTAAACCCGACTGCGCATGTTCACTCCGGGCATGGGCCACGCTGGCGTCTAACTCGTACCCCACAATCAATCCGATGGCGTTGATGTAAATCCACAATTGAATGATAAGCAACGTGCCAATGGAGCCGTACAATTGGTTGTAGCGGGCAAAGTGGGACACGTAAAACCCGAAAACGGCAGAGGACAAAACAACCAAAAAGGTGGCCAAGACCGCCCCGGGACTTATAAGCCGCCACGGCGCCTTGGAGGCCGGGCCGTATTTGAACACCAGCGATACAGAGAGCAAGATCAAGCCAATCAAAATGGCATAGCGCCAAGCAATCAACAGTTGCCATTCCGTCCCCAAACGCTGCTTTTCAAAGAGCGCCAGCAACAACCCTTCGGTGGTCACCAAAAAGGCTATTCCGCTGATGAGCAAAAACGACAAAACGGCGGTCAGAATAAAGGCCGCCAAATACTGGGACCAAAAATTTCGGTGGCCAATGTCGTAGACGCTTTGGGTAAAGTTCGCAATCAAGGCCAAGGTTCCGTTGGTCGCAAAAATCAAAGCGGCCAGCACCGTGATGCCCAAAAGGTCGCCGCGTTGGACGGTCAAAATGTCGTTGATGGTGGTGCGGGTGGCTTCAAAGCTGGTGGGCGGCAAGATTTCGCGCATCAGTTCAAAGAGCGCCGGTTGAAATCCTTCAATGGGCAAAAACGGGATCAGCGTGAAAACAAAGATGATGCCGGGAAACAGGGCCATAAAAAAGGAAAACGCCACAGATGCCGCCCGGCTGGTGACGGCACCGCTGATGAGGGCCCGAAAAAAGAACACCCCAATGTCCCAAACACTCAGCCCGCCAAAGAAGGGCGGTTTGACGCGCTGGAGAAAGCGAAAGGGACGGTGCCAGGCCTTCATCGCGCGACGTCGGCTTTGAAGTTGAGGTCCAGGCTTTTCACGCTGTGGGTGAGGGCGCCCAGGGAGATGTAGTCCACGCCAGACTCCGCATAGTCCCGCAAGGTCTCTGCCGTAATTCCTCCGGAGGCCTCGGTTTTCAGCCTTCCGGCAATGCGTTCCACGGCCACCCGGCAGGCGTCGGGTGTGAAGTTGTCGAGCATAAGGAAGTCGATCCCGGGAGTGGCAAGGGCGGTTTCAACGTCGGCCAGGGAACGGGCTTCCACTTCAATTTTCAAGGGATGACCCAGTTTTAGAACATAGTGTTGGGCCCTTTGGACGGCCTCTTGCAATCCTCCGCAAAAGTCGATGTGGTTGTCTTTGAGCATAATGAGGTCGTACAGTCCGTGGCGGTGGTTGGTTGCACCCCCCGTGCGCACGGCGTATTTCTCCAGGTCCCGCCAACCGGGGGTGGTTTTGCGGGTGTCCAACAGCCGAACGCCCGTTCCAGCCACCAGCGCCGTCCACCGGTGGGATGCTGTGGCGACCCCGCTCAAGCGCTGTACAAAATTCAGCAAAGTGCGTTCTGCGGTTAGGAGGCCCACCAGCGGGCCGTGGGCGCGGCCTACTGCTTGGCCGGGTTCCACCGCGTCTCCCTCTTGCGCGAGGGCTTCCCAGTGGAGTTGCGGGTCTACGGCTTGCAAAACGACGGGGACCAGAGGCAGTCCGGCCACAATGCCGGCTTCTTTGGCGCGAAGCACCGCGTGTCCTTGTTGGTCCGCAGCAAAACAGGAGAGGGAAGAATGGTCGCCTGGGAACGCCGTTCGTCCACGGCCCAGATCTTCGTCCAAAGCCAATTGAATCAGGGAGGACACGGCGGACAAAGGACTGCCGCACAAGGAATCGGACTCGGAAAAAAGAAGGGGGTTCATGGGCATTGAAGTACCTTTGCAAGGTACAAAACACTGCCGTGCAAACCGTCTTACTCACCGTGGGGGCCACCCAAGAAGCCTATCTCAAAGAAGGTATTTCCAACTACGCCAAGCGGTTGGGGCGGTACACCGACTTCGAATTGGTGTCGGTGGACCGCGCGGAGAAACTCCTGTCAGCATTAAAACCAGGCGATTATTTGGTTTTGTTGGACGAACACGGAACCCTGTTGCCGTCGACCGGATTTGCCCAGCAAATGCAAAAGTGGATGAACACAGGCCCAAAGCGTCTGGTGTTTGCCGTGGGGGATGCCTACGGATTTCCAGCCGATTTTGCCCAGCGAGCGTCGTTTAAACTGGCCTTGGGCCCCATGACCCTCACCCACGACATGGTACGGTTGGTCTTTGTGGAGCAATTGTACCGGGCCCACACCATTCTGCGCAACGAGCCCTACCACCACGCCTAATTGTTACCTTTGGCGGCTGTGGCACATACCTATGCATCTTTGTTGGAAGGGTTTTCCAAGGGGGTTTTCCCCCCGGTGATCGTAGTAGGGGGGACGGAGTCCTTCTTTATTGACGCCCTAACAGATCGATTGTCTGCCACCGCCCTGACCGAAGACGAAAAAGCCTTCAATGCCTCTGTTTTGTATGGTCGGGACGTTGCAGCGGCGGACGTGGTTTCCGAAGCCCGGCGCTATCCCATGATGGCCGAGCGTGTTTTGGTGGTGGTACGCGAAGCCCAAAATTTGAAAGATTTCGACGCCCTGTCGGCCTACTTCAAGTCGCCCAACCCCACAACGGTTTTGTGCCTGGCCTTTAAAGGAAAAACCCCGGACAAACGCCGCGAGGGGTACAAAACGCTGCTGGCGCAGAACCATGCCTACATCGAGGCGGTTCCCCTCAACGAAGGGCAAGCCAAGGCCTGGATCAAGTCCGAAACCACCCGACGGGTCCTGAAAACCGACGACCACGCTGTTTCTCTGCTGTACGAATCGGTGGGGGCAGACCTGATCCGGTTGGCCCACGAACTGGACAAGCTCGCTGTGGCGCTGGGGGAAGGGGGAATGGTGACCCCGGCTGAAATCGAAAAACACGTAGGTATTTCGCGGGAATTCAACAACTTGGAGCTTATTCGGGCCTTGGTGAACAAGGATGTTCCCCGGGTGTACCGCATTGCACACGGGTTGTCCTTGCAAACCAAGACCACGCCCTTGCCCATGACCTTGGGGTTTCTGTACGCGACTTTCGGCAAGGCGCTTGTTTACAGCAGTTTAAGGCACTTAGGCAGTGCGCAGGCCGGGGCGGCCATGGGGCAGAAAAACCCCTATGCCCTCCGGGACTACGAGACCATTTGCACCAAGTATTCCTCCGTTAAATTGGTTCGCATTGTGCGTTACCTTCGCGAGGCCGATTTGGCCTTCAAAGGCGTGCGCACCGGCGGTGCCCATCCAGACGAATTGCTGCGCGAGCTTTTATTCAAGATTGTAGTATGACGATTATCCCTGGCCTTCGGGCCCCGTTGCTCCGCCAAGGAGCGGTCTTTTTGGTCGTAGTGTTGGCCGTTGTTTTTGGTTCAAACCTACAGGCCCAAACCACCGGGGTCGTGCGCGGTTACGTGTTTGAAAAAAGCACCCAGTTGCCGTTGGAACAGGCAATGGTCAAGACCGTCCCCAACGGCGGAACCACCCTTTCCAACAAAGACGGCTACTTTCAACTGAATCAACTTCCCTTCGGAGAATACACCTTGGAAATCAGTATAATCGGTTACCAGAAACAAACCAGAAAAGTGACCATTCGTGCGGGGAAGGTGCCCTCTGAGTCGTTTTACTTAACGGAGGAGTCCACGGTTCTTCAAGACGCAAGCGTTACCGCCAAGCGCCAAGAGGCACAGGGGAAGGTACTTACCGGTCAAATTAACCTTTCGGCCAAAAGCATTCAGACGTTTTCCATTGGCGGAGAGCCCGATTTGGTGCGCGCCGTGCAGGTTTTGCCGGGCGTCGTATCCACGGGAGACCAAGGCGGTCAGTTGTACATCCGGGGAGGAGCCCCCATTCAAAACTTGGTGAAGTTGGACGGGATGATTTTGTACAATCCATTCCACAGCATCGGTTTTTTCTCGGTTTTTGAGACCGACATTTTGCGTTCCGCGGACATCTACACGGCGGGATTCAATGCCCAGTACGGAGGCCGGAATTCGTCGGTCATGGACATCAAAACCCGCCTGGGAAATCGCCAACGGGTGGCCGGAAAAGTGAGCTCGAGTACGTACATGAGCCGGGCCTTGTTGGAGGTTCCAATTGGGAAGAAGGCCGACGGTTTGGCCCCGAGTTCGTTGCTGATCACCGCCAAGAAATCCTACTTGGACCAAACCGCTGGGCTGTTTTATCCCTACGTCAAAACGGAGTTTGGAGGACTGCCGTTCACCTTTACCGACCTCTACGGCAAATACGGTTTCCAGGCCAAGAACGGCTCCAGCGCCAACTTCTTTGGATTTCAGTTTCAAGACGGTACGCAGTTGGCCGCAGATAAGGCCATCGGCTGGACGGCCACCGGATACGGGGCAGACATGACCATCATTCCGCCTTCCAGTGCAACCGTCATCAAGGCGCATTTTGCCAAATCCGACTATGCCATCACCAGCACGGAAATCGCAGGTCGCCCTCGGGAGTCTTCCATCGACGGGTTCAATGCAGGCTTGGACTTCACCTACTTCATGCGGAAGTACGACCAGCTCACCTACGGTTTGGAGTTTATCGGGTACAGCACGCGCTACCAATTCACCAACGGCGTGGGCCGCATTCTTCGCCAAGACGACAATTCCACGGAAGTAGCCGGGTACATCCAGTACCGGTACCAAACCGGTCGGTGGCTGGTAGAGCCTGGATTCCGGCTACACAACTACGGGGCCTTGGGCATCGTTCGGGCGGAACCCCGCTTCGGCTTGAAGTACAACGCCACGGAATACCTGCGCATTAAGGCTTCCGGAGGCATGTATTCCCAGAATTTGGTGGCAGCCAACTCGGACCGCGATGTGGTCAACTTGTTCTATGGATTTTTGAGCGGCGCCGGAGATTTGCCCAGCATGTTTGACGGCCAGCCGGTATTGTCCAAACTCCAAACCTCCACCCATGCGGTCTTTGGCACCGAGTGGAACCTGACGCCTCGGTGGTCCTTGGAAGTGGAAGGCTACCTGAAGCAGTTCCACCGCATCACCAACATCAACCGCTTCAAACTCTACGACGATTCCGATGCCTACCAGGACAAACCCGAAATTTTGCGGAAGGATTTCATGGTAGAAAAAGGCAATGCCATGGGCTTGGATTTCTTGGTCAAGTACGAAGATCCGCATTGGTATTTTTGGGGCACCTACTCGTTGGGCCGGGTGCGTCGGTTCGACGGCCAGCAGTGGTACGCGCCGCATTTTGACCGCCGCCACAACGCCAACGCCGTAGTCGCTTACAAGTGGGGAGAAGGCAAAGAAATGCCCTGGGAATTCAACCTGCGGTGGAACTTGGGAACGGGATTTCCGTTTACGCCCATCCGCGGATACTACCAAAACCAGCCGTTTACAACGCCAGCGGGAACCCCAGACCTGGCGTACGACTACGCCCGAGAAAACGGCCAATTGGGCATTTTGTACGGAGACCTCAACAGTGCACGTTTGCCGGTGTACCACCGCTTAGACGCCACGTTGAAGCGCGTTTGGAAGTCGGGCAAGCACAACCGTTTGGAGGCTTCTTTGGCCGCAACCAATGTGTACAACCGGGCCAATATTTTCTACTACGACGCTGTCAAACGCAAGCGCGTCAATCAGTTGCCTGTAATGCCCACTTTGATGCTCAGTTACGCGTTTTAAAGTCGTATTTTTGCAGCCGATGGCCGATTCTACCAAGTATATTTTTGTCACCGGCGGCGTGACCTCTTCCCTGGGCAAGGGCATTGTTTCCTCTTCTTTGGCCGCTTTGCTCCAAGCGCGCGGGTTCTCCGTAACCATTCAAAAGTTAGATCCCTACATCAACATCGATCCGGGCACCTTGAATCCCTACGAACACGGGGAGTGCTTTGTGACCGACGACGGTGCAGAAACAGACTTGGATTTGGGCCACTACGAGCGGTTTTTGGACCGCCCCACGTCCCAGGCCAACAACGTGACTACCGGCCGTATCTACCAAAGCGTTATCGAAAAAGAGCGACGCGGGGATTATTTGGGCAAGACGGTTCAGGTCATTCCGCACATTACCGACGAAATCAAACGACGCATCCGCCTCCTGGGGGAGACGGGCCAGTTCGACTTTGTTATCACTGAAATTGGCGGTACTGTAGGCGATATTGAAGCCTTGCCGTACATCGAGACCGTGCGCCAACTCCGCTGGGAATTGGGCCGGAATTGTTTGTCTATCCACCTCACCCTGGTCCCTTACCTCAAGGCAACCGGTGAACTCAAGACCAAACCGACGCAACACAGCGTCAAAATGCTGCAAGAGTCCGGCGTTCAACCCGATATCCTTGTTTGCCGCGCGGAACATTCGCTGACGGATGACATGAAGGCCAAGTTGGCGTTGTTTACCAACGTTACACGCGATGCAGTCATTGAATCGTTGGATGCCCGCACCATTTACGAAGTCCCCTTGCTTCTGCAAAAGCAGAACATGGACGGCGTTGTTCTCCAAAAGCTTGGGGTAGAGAGCCAGCAGAAGTCCGACATGCAGCCTTGGTCTTCGTTTGTGGATCGGTTGCTGAACCCCGCCAAGCATATCCGGATAGGCCTTATTGGCAAGTACGTGGAGCTGAAAGACGCCTACAAGTCGATTGCAGAGGCCCTCATTCACGCTGGAGTGGCAAACAACACCCAGGTGGAAGTGGTGTGGATCCACTCCGAACATTTGGAACCCGGAACGGTCGCTCAGCACCTGGCTGGCTTGAACGGCATTTTGGTAGCGCCCGGATTTGGAGAACGCGGTTTTGAAGGAAAAATTGAAGCCGTCCGCCTGGCTCGAACCCAAAACATTCCCTTCTTGGGCATCTGTTTTGGCATGCAGGCCTCGGTCATTGAATACGCGCGCAACGTTTTGGGACACACCGATGCCAATAGCCGCGAAGTAAACCCCAACACGACCCACCCCGTCATCGATTTGATGGAGGAACAGAAGGCAGTCACCCACAAAGGGGGCACCATGCGTTTAGGTGCATGCGATTGCGACTTGGAAGCCGGTTCGTTGGCTGCCCAGATTTACGGAGGCGCTGCCCGGATTTCCGAAAGGCACCGCCACCGCTTTGAATTCAACAACGCGTATTTGGACGCCTTGCAAGCAGCCGGAATGCGGGCCAGCGGCATCAATCCAGAAACCGGCTTGGTGGAAGTCGTTGAGATCCCCGCACACCCTTGGTTTGTTGGGGTGCAGTACCATCCCGAATACAAAAGCACGGTGGCCCATCCCCATCCGCTTTTTGTATCCTTTGTTCAAGCGGGCTTGACGCACGCCCAATCTCCTTCCTGATTATGCTTTTGGAAAACCGCGGCACAGACCGCAATCAGATTATAGGCTTTGTGCTGATTGGCGCCATCTTGATAGGTGCCAGTTTCTGGACCCAGTCCTTGGACCCCAAGCCGGAACCCGCGGCGCAAGAAGAAACCGCCGCCTCTGCGGCTAAACCCGTCCAGTCGCCCATTGAGGCTGTGGCAGCTGTATCAACGGACACCGCTTTTGCGGCCCGGGAGGCTGTTTTGGAGAACAAAAACCTCCGCTTGACGTGGACCACGGCAGGCGCCCAAATGGTTCGTGCAGAGCTGAAAGAGTACAAAAACTGGCAAAAGAAGCCGTTGCTGTTGTTGGACAACAACCACCTCTTGGCGCTTACCGACGGGGACAAAACCAACACCGCGAAGTGGGCCTTCGCCGTGGAATCCCAAACCGACAGTTCGTTGGTACTTGCCGGCGCTCAAAACGGCAAGTCCCTCCGCCTTACCTACATCCTTCCCAAAGACGGCTATGCACTTAAGTGGCGGGCCGAGGGAACCGGATGGCAAGGGGGTACCACCCAGTGGACCTGGGAGCAATTTTCCCTGCGCCACGAGAAAAGTTTGTCCACAGAAGCTCTAGCAACCACGGCCTACGGCTGGGACGCCGCAGAGGCGGACGATGTCAGTTTGTCCGACGGTGGGGACGACGAAGACGACTTCGAATCCCTGGCTTGGGTAGGCTACAAACAGCAGTTTTTCAGCAACCTCCTTACCCGCGACGGCAATTGGTCCAAGGCCCGTGTGGCCTCTACCACCCCTGCGGAGTCGGACACGCTGCACACCCGGAATTTCGCCTCCAACTTGCAGGAGTCAATCTCCGCGGGCAATTTATCCTCCGGGGGAGCCTGGTACCTGGGACCCAACAAATACCACGAATTGGTGGGGTACGACCGCCACTTCGACGTCGTTATTCCTTTCGGTTGGGGCATCTTCGGCTGGATTTCCCGGTATGTGGTGGTTCCCATCTTCGACTTCTTGGACAGCTACGGCCTGAACTACGGTTTGATCATCTTGCTGATGTCGCTTATCATCAAGTTGGCCCTTTCTCCGTTGACGTTTTCGTCCTACAAGTCCATGGCCAAAATGCGCGTATTGAAGCCGGAAATCGACGAAATCAACGAGCAGCACAAGGACGGCGACGCCATGAAAAAGCAACAGGCTTTGATGGCGCTGTACAACAAAGCCGGCGTGAATCCCCTGGGCGGTTGCATTCCCCAGTTGCTGCAGTTCCCCATCTTGATTGCCATGTTCCGGTTCTTCCCCGCATCCATTGAACTGCGCCAAGAATCGTTTTTGTGGGCCGACGATTTGTCCAGCTACGACTCCATTTTCACGCTGCCGTTTACCATTCCTTTCTACGGGGACCACGTTTCTTTGTTCACCATCTTGATGGCCATCTCGACGTACTTGTACACGAAGATGAACAATTCGATGACCCCCAATTCGGGCAACGACATGATGCGTCAGCAAATGATGATCATCCAGTACGTCATGCCCTTTATGTTGTTGTTCTTCTTCAACAGCTACTCCGCCGGTTTGAGCTACTACTATTTTGTGGCCAACATGGTGACCTTCGGCCAACAGTACAGCATGCGTTTCTTTGTCAACGAAGGAGCCATTCGGGCCAAAATCGAAGACAACAAGACCAAAGGGGGCAAAAAGGGAGGCTTTCAATCCAAGCTCCAAACCCTGATGGAAGAGCAGCAAAATGCGGGAAACCGCCGTGTGCGCCGGAACAACAAAGGATAATCGCAGGCGCGATTTAACGCCCTCGTTCCAGAGCGGCCTCCTGCGGAGGCCGCTCTTTTTTTTGCCCGGCTGGCAGGACCTCGTTCTGGGGTAATTCGCATGCAGTACGAGGACAATTTCTATCCGCCTTTAAACGTTTCTAGTCGTTTAAAACCGGCTTGCGGACAAAGGGCGCTGGACCTTTGGGCCATGATCCGACTTGCACACATTCCCTGGGGCCTTGGAAAAGGGGCCCTCCTGGCACTCCTTCTCCCGGGGGACGGCTTCGGGGACCCCGGAATCTCCCATGGAACCCCTAAACCGGCATTCGTATTGGGGTGGTACAACGTCGAGAATCTGTTTGATACCGAAGACGACCCCTTGATTCGGGACGAAGAGTTTACTCCGGAGGGTGTAAGGTCGTACCACGCAGGTCTGTACCGATTAAAGGTGCAAAAGGTCGCCAAAGCCTTGGGCCAAATGCTGTCTCAGGTGGAGGTGGATGCCTTCGGGCTGTGCGAAGTGGAAAACGCGCGGGTGTTGGATGATTTGATCTTGTGTACTCCCTTAAACCGCTGGAACTGGTTCCGGGTGCACCGAGAAGGTCCCGATCCGCGAGGAATCGATGTAGCGGTATTTTACCGCACCGACCGGGTGGAAGTCCAGAATGTGCATTGGAGTTCCGTTCCATTGCCCGAGGGACGTGCGTCGCGGGAAGCCGTAGTGCTTACGTTGGTCCGTGTTTCCGACCCAAATGATACCCTCCGAACCGGTTGGCTCCACTTGCCGTCGCAGCGGTCGGGTTCCGGATCCATTCGCGCCGAGGTGTGGAACAAGCACAAAACGAACTACCCTGGGGTCGAAGTCTGGCTCGGAGATGTGAACGAAGGAATTGGCTGGGCGTTGGACAAGGAGGTCAGTCGGGCGGGATTCACGCACTTTGCCTTGTCTGGAAAGGGTACGTATTTCTACCGGAACACGTGGTCCTGGTTGGATAGGGGGTGGAGCACGCCTGCCTGGCTGGCCGAAGCCCGACCGGTATTTCGGCCTTGGATGGGCCACGGGGAGCGCGACCTGGCCACCGGAATCGCCCCTCCTTGGCGGACATGGCAGGGAGAAACGTGGGCAGGGGGACCGTCGGACCATTATCCGATTTTGGTAAAAATTACCCGCAGGTAACCAATGTTTGTGTACATTTGGTATTCAAATCTTGAATTGGATCCGCTCCATGAAAAAAATCCTTGCTCTTCTTGTGGTATCGGCAATCGCCGTTTCTTGTGGAAACGACACCACCGATCCAACGGTCAAAAAATACGCAACCGACTCCTTGACGGTTTCTCCAAGCCAAAATGTGTTGGTTTTTGAAACCACAGGAGCGTGGTGCCAGTACTGCCCAAATGGCGCTGCAGCCCTTCGTAAGGCCATTTTACGCAATCCAAAAGGCCGCATTTTGGGAATGGCCGCCCACACGGGCGACGTTTTGGAAACGCCCATTGCTACTTTGTTGAACACCATGTGGCCCGCCGCCGGGGTGCCTAATTTTTACGTCAACGGAAACGACGCCGGGCAATCCATCGCGGGCCCGGTCGCTGCTTCTTTGACGTCGATTCCTGAGATGGGCGTTGCTACGGCTGTTGCAGAAACCGATACTTCCTACGAGGTGTATGCCAAGGTTCAGGTTTTCAAAGAGACCCGCGGCACGACCTACACCGTACAGAGTTACTTGATGTACGAAGGATTGGATGCCAAGCAATACGGTTTAATTGACCTCAACCAGGTTTCCAGTGTGCCTTTGGTAACAAAGGGATCAGGCGCTCAGCCTTCCATCTGGGCGGTGGATACCGTCGGTAAGAAAGCAGGCGACGTATACCAACACGAGCACCTTCCTATCATGCCTTCCATAGCGGCCAACCCTTTTGGTATTGTCTTGGACACTGTGAATCCTTTGGGAAACAACTTCTTTGAGGGCGATATCTTCGGTACCCAGTACACACCCATTAAGTTGCGCATCAGCAAAAAGCCCTTGGCGGCTTTGAATGCGATTGTCCCCTTGGACCCCAAGAAGTTTTACGTACTGACCGTTGTTTGGAAAGAGCGCTTGGACGGTACCGGCGGATTCTTGTTCGTCAATGGCATTGAGGACCATTTGAACTAAGGAGTAATCCAAGTATTTAGCACACGGGGCGGTCTCTGCAAGAGACCGCCCCGTGTGCATTTTAACCGTTTCGGAAATTCTTGTTGTTGCTTATTCGCGCCACAACAGCGACGCATCCCCGTAACTTAAAAAGCGGTAGTCGTTGCTTAGGGCGTGGTCGTAGACGGATTTCCAGGCATCGCCCAAAACCGACGCTATGAGCATCAGCAAGGTGCTGCCGGGCTGGTGGAAGTTGGTCAGGAGCGCGTCCCAGGTCCGGACGCGGTAGCCGGGGACCATCATCAGCGCCGTGGTGAAAGTCCAGTCGGGCCGGTGGGAAGGCCAGTGGGTCAGGGCATGGTTCCACACTTTCTGGCGTTTTTCGGACTCGCTTCCCGGTTGGGCGTCCCACCAGGGTGCCACCTCCTGCCAGGTCCATTGCGGCAAGTGGGTTCCCAAGGGCTCCCC
>JBIIBX010000061.1:0-8078 GCA_044239185.1 Schleiferiaceae bacterium
CAAGCGCAATCCGCATGCCGGACCCACTTCCTGTTCCCTTCCCATTGGAAATTTTGCGCAAGAACACGTGGTGGTGGTAGACGACGTTTTGAACTCCGGCGCCACCTTGATGTATGCGGTCCATTTCTTGTTGCATGCACCGCTTCAACGCCTTACCACGGCGGTCCTCATTGACCGAAACCACAAATCCTTCCCCATCAAAGCGGACATCAAAGGATTGTCTTTAAGCACCAGCCTAAAAGACCACGTGGATGTCCATTTTTCCGAAGACGGGTCGATTTCGGTGACCTTGCGGGACTAACAGGTACCTGCGTACGTTTTTTGAGGATCTACCGCGTGCCGGGTGGACGCCCGGGCGCTCAGAGCCCCTCTCCCCGGACCATTTGGTCCAACTGTTCCACAACGTCTTCTACCGACGCATTGGGCGCTGGGCGGTAAATGCAATGGGCCTGGCCGTACGTCCCGTTTCGTTCCAAAAGGTGCGCCCCCACAAACGCAGGCAAATCCTCCGCTGCCATCCCTGCAACCAACGGGCGCGGAACGGTACTCTGCTGCAGCCGCTCCACCAAAGTGGCCACCGGCCATTGGACATAAACGACCCACGCACGTTCCTTCACATACTCCATGTTTCCGGCATAACAGGGGGTACCTCCCCCAACCGACAAAACGTCCACCGATTCCCAGGGCAACGCGCGAAGCACCTGGGCTTCCGCTTTTCGAAAGGCCACTTCGCCTTTCTCCGCCATCCACTGGGCCGGATTCCGTCCTGTTTGACGTTCTATTTCCTCGTCCAAATCGACTGCTGAGGCGCCCCATTTCTTGGCCAACTCCCTGGCTATGGTGGTCTTACCTGCCGCCATGTACCCCACCAATACCACGGGACGCTTTGCTTTTCTCATTTATTCAAAGGTAATCTCCATTCGTTATTGGAAAATTTAGAAAGCGTATGTATATTTGCACCCGCTTTGAGAGAAGCATTGACTTGGTAGCTCAGCTGGTAGAGCAATACACTTTTAATGTATGGGCCCTGGGTTCGAATCCCAGCCAAGTCACAAAGCCCTGGTGGTGAAATTGGTAGACATGCCATCTTGAGGGGGTGGTGACCTATGGTCGTGCTGGTTCGAGTCCAGTCCAGGGCACAAACGATTTCCAAGTCCGCTTCTGCGGACTTTTTTTTTCATCGGCATTTTCTACCTCTTATGCCAGCTCCCAAAAAGCCCTTTTCCCTGTTTCCATCTGGTCTCAAGTTTGCCTTGGCTCTGCTCCATTGCATTTCCGAGCGCTGGACCCTGAAGGTGCTGTACGGACTTTTTTTCACCCCCCGTCCTTACCGGATGCCAGAACGCGAACAAGCCTACGTCAAGGACTGGACGTGGACACAGCTAACGACCCCGTTTGGCATTCTCCCCGTGGCCCACTCGCCGGCAGAAGGAACGCCTCGAGGATCCGTTTTTCTTCTGCACGGATGGAGCGGCCGCCCAACCCAATTGGGGAGCCTTGTTACGGCCTTGAATCAAGCGGGATTTGACTGCACCCTTCCCACGGCGCCCGGCCATTCCCCCGAAGACCAAAAAGCAAGCTCCCTCAAGGATTTTGCTGACTTTGCTCACTGGATGTACGTGCATCACGGCCCGTACGACGCAGCCATTGGCCACAGCTTGGGAGGCGCCGCCCTCCTTATAAGTCGGAGTCCTCAGTCCCCTTGGCCCAAGACGGTAACCATTGGTGCGTTTGGGAAAACCGAGCGGGTGTTCCAGGAATTTATTCGCCAATCGGGCTTGCCCGAGCGTTATGTAGATCGGTTGTTGCAAAGGGTTGAAAAGGAGCTGGGCGCTTCTCCACGCGGGTATTCGCCCCACCTCGCCCCATACCCCGGCCCCACCCTGCTGATCCACGACAAAGAAGACGCAGAAGTACCGTATTCCGATGCTGAAGTTTTGGCCGACTGCCTGCCCTTGGCTCGGCTGGTTGCCACAGAAGGACTGGGTCATCGAAAAATTTTGGGACGGCCGGAAACATGGGAAGCCGTGGTGGGTTATATAGGAGAATGAAATGCTCCCCTTTTTTGTTAGGCATTTGCCTGTCGGCCCTTCTGTTAGGAGGGTGCCACCGCAATTCGGCCTCTTTATCCCCAGCCCCCATGACCAATTCGACCCCCACCTCTTCCCTAAGCGAAGAGGAATGGCGCAAGCGCCTAACTCCCGAACAATACCGAATCCTGCGGGAGAAAGGGACCGAATACCCCGGGACTGGAACGTACAACCTGCATTTTGAAAAAGGGACTTACCTCTGTGCAGGATGCGGCACACCGCTTTTCTCCAGCGAAAGCAAGTTTGACAGCCATTGCGGCTGGCCCTCCTTTGATGCGGCTCTTGCCAACGGCAAGGTGGCCGAAAAGCGGGACCTCACGCACGGAATGGTTCGAACGGAGATCGTGTGTGCCACCTGCGGCGGTCACTTGGGCCACGTTTTCCCAGACGGACCTACAGAAACTGGTTTGCGGTACTGTGTAAACAGCCTGAGTTTGGAATTTTCGGACAAAACAGATACGTCGGCCACCCAGGATTAACCCTCCAGGGGAGGTGCCCCTTTGGTGACGGTTCCCAAAAACTCGTAAAATAAAAAAAGCCTGCGAAAGCAGGCTTTTTTTGTGGGTGAACAGGGATTCGAACCCCGGACCCTCTGCTTGTAAGGCAGATGCTCTGAACCAGCTGAGCTATTCACCCTTTGGTTGTTCCCGTTTGGGAGTGCAAATATACGACGAAATCTTAAATTCCAAAATCCCTTTGCGTGTTTTGTGAAAAAAACCGCCCGTCCTTGTGGGACGGGCGGCGGGAAAATAAAAAGCGGGTATTACTTCGCTGACTCAACTACATCAAAGCCCTTGGACTTCAAGTAGGCAATCTTCTCATTGATCACGGCCATTTCACGACGGTCTTTTTCGTTGTGGATGCTCTTGACCAAACCGTCCAACTCTTCGGACTCCAATTTGCCCAAAAACTGGGAAGCAAATACGGTCTTCAGGGTCTTGTTGTTGTTTTGATTCATGCGGAAGTGCGCAACCAGTTCTTTCGGTTTCATTTTATTCTGTTTTAATTGTTACCAAACCGTGTCAAAAATAGAGAATAAATGTCAAAACATAGAAAGAATTTAATTCAAATCTAAAATTTCCTTAATCTTTGACTAATTGGGATAAATGGAAACAAGTGATTTCAATCAATCTGTAATTTTAAATCGTTATAAATTAATAATTTAGGTTTACTAATAAGACAAGAGGTCCTGCAATTTGCTTTCGAGTTTGTACGATGCCAAATAGCCCTTTTCAAGGGTTGCAGCAAAGGGAATCGGAGTGTCTGCACTCGCAACGCGTACAACCGGCGCGTCCAAGTATTTAAAACAAACCTCTCCCAAATGCGCGGCAATGTCCGCCCCTATTCCACCAAACATTACGTCCTCGTGGAGGACCAAAACCCTGCCCGTTTTTTTCGCAGTCGCTTCGACCGTTTCCCAGTCCAACGGTTGAAGGGTTCTCAAATCCACGATTTCCAGGTCCCATTCGGGGTGGGAATTGGCCAATTCCAATGCCCAATGCACCCCCATCCCGTAGGTGACAATGCTCGCACCCTGCCCTTCCCGAAGGACGGCTGCCTTGCCAATGGGCAAGCTGAAGTACCCTTCGGGGACGCTCTGCGAATAACTCCTGTACAGGGCCTTGTGCTCAAAGAACAAGACCGGATTGGGGTCGTCAAACGCGGCACATAGCAGTCCTTTGGCATCCGAAGGGAATGCCGGATACACCACCTTGAGACCGGGCGTATGGGTAAACCAAGCTTCCGTCGACTGGGAATGAAACGGCCCCGCGGCTACACCGGCCCCGGTAGGCATGCGAACGACCACGTCGGCGTTTTGCCCCCAACGCCAGTGCATCTTGGCCAAGTTGTTCACGATTTGGGTAAAGCCTTCGGTCACAAAGTCGGAAAATTGCATTTCGACCATGGCTTTCATGCCGCGAACGCTCAGTCCCAAACCTGCGCCCAAAATGGCCGCTTCGCACAAAGGGGTGTTTCGCACGCGGTCTGCGCCGAATTCGGCCACAAAACCATCGGTTACTTTGAAGACGCCTCCGTAGGCACCAATGTCTTGCCCCATGAGAACCAATTCGTGGTGGCGACGCATGGACTCGCGCAATCCATCGGAAATGGCATCAATCAGGCGCATTTCGCGTTCTGGCGCACCTGGTTCGGCTGGAACAAAGGGCAAAGCAGTAGCAAAAAGATCGGCTTTCTCAACCGCCTCGTCCCACTGGATATCGGGTTGGTCCAAGGCTTCTTCCAGCGCCTTTTGAATGGCGTCTTTTTCTTCTTTTTTCCAAGCTTCTCGGTCTGCCGCGGAAAGCCATTTTTTTGCCTCCAAGTAGTGGCCAAACGCATCCACAGGGTCGCGTTCCGACCAGGCATCGATCAATCCCTCTGGGTAGTATTTGGTGCCCGACGCTTCCTCGTGTCCGCGGACCCGGAACGTTTTGCATTCCAACAAAATGGGACGTGGATTTTCCCGAATCGAAGCGGTGAGGTCCAAGGCCGTTTGGTATACTTCCAAAATGTTGTTGCCGTCGATGCTGTGGGCTTCCATGCCGTACGCCGGTCCTTTGACCAAAAAGGAGTCAAAGTTGAACTGTTCCCGGGAAGGAGTGCTCAGGCCCCATTGGTTGTTCTCCACCACAAAAAGAACGGGAAGTTGCCATACAGAAGCCACATTCAATGCCTCGTGGAAATCCCCTTCCGATGCACCCCCGTCGCCCGAAAATACCAAGGCCAATTTCTTTTCACCGCGCAGCTTGTGGGCCAAGGCAATTCCGTCGGCCACGCCCAATTGAGGACCCAAATGGGAAATCATGCCCACGATGTGGTGTTCTTTGCTGCCAAAGTGAAACGAACGGTCCCGGCCTTTGGTGAAACCGGTCATTTTTCCTTGGAATTGCGAAAAAAGTCGAAAAAGAGGCACTTCGCGAGCGGTGAAAACCCCCAGGTTCCGGTGCATGGTTAAAATGGTCTCGTCCGGCTGCATGGCCAGGGCGGTACCGACCGAAACGGCCTCTTGCCCGTAGGAGGAGAACCACTTGGAAATGCGGCCTTGGCGAAGGGCCACCAGCATTTTTTCTTCGATCATGCGCGGCCGCAGCAGGTGCCTGTACAACTGCAAGCAAAGGTCCTTTTGGTCGTTCTTGGCGTCAAATGCCAAAGGAGGGAGATTTTCGGGAAACATAGTGGGTTTTCTGAGTACGTCAAAGGTAGGACGCATTATCTTTGGTAGTAGAATTCAACCGATGCCTATGCAGCTCCCCACCCTTTCCCTAACGGATTTCACCCACGGTACATCCGAAGAAAAGAACGCCTTTGTGGAAGCGCTGGGTGCCACCTATTCGGGCCTGGGTTTCATTGCCATCCAAAACCACGTTTTGGATGCGGATCGTCGAAAGCGTTTGTACGAAGTGGTCCAGCAGTTTTTTGCACTAAGCCTGGACCAGAAAAAAAAATATGCCCTTCCTGGACTGGCCGGACAACGCGGATACACGGGATTTGGGGTAGAAAAAGCCAAAGGGTTTGACACGCCGGATTTGAAAGAGTTTTTCCAGTGGGGCCAGTTCAACGCCCACGGCCAGGTGTATGCCAACAATGTCGCTGTAGAAGAGGTTTCCGCGCTGCTTTCCGAGGTTCAGGAAACCTTTGAAATGTTGGAATATACCGGACGGCAGGTTCTCAAAGCCATTGCGCTGTACTTGGGCTTGCCGGAAGAGTGGTTTGAGCCCTATGTTCTCGGAGGAAATTCCATTTTGCGCGCGCTGCATTACCCTCCCTTGGTGGACGCTCCCCTGAACGCCGTTCGGGCCGCAGAACACGAAGACATCAATTTGATCACCCTGCTCATGGGCGCTTCTGCAGAGGGTCTGGAAGTTCAGGACCTCCAAGGAAATTGGATTCCCATTCATGTGGAAGACTCCCATTTGGTTATCAATGTAGGCGACATGCTGCAGCGCTTGACCAACAACCGGTTGCGCAGCACCACCCACCGCGTGGTCAATCCACCCAAAGAAAAGTGGGGCATTCCCCGATTTAGCATTCCGTTTTTCTTGCACCCCATTCAGTCCATGCCCTTGGATGCCTTGGCGTCGTGCATTACTCCCGAAAATCCATTGGCCTACGCCCCTACAACGGCCGGCGAATACCTGGAAGAACGCCTGCGGGAAATTGGATTGAAGGCCTGATGCGCATCGATATAATCACCGTTCAACCCGGACTTTTGGACGGTGCGTTTTCCCATTCCATTTTAAAGCGCGCCATGGACAAAGGCGTGGCGTCGGTTCATGTGCACGACCTCCGGACTTTTGGGTTGGGGAAACACACCCAGGTGGACGACTACGCCTACGGCGGCGGTGCGGGGATGGTCATGCGCATTGAGCCCATTGTGGCGTGCATAGAAGCCCTGCAAGCAGAAAGAACCTACGACGAGATTATTTACATGACCCCGGACGGCGAGCGCCTCAACCAAGGGATCGCCAACCAATTGTCCCTTCAGCACAACTTGATTTTGCTGTGTGGGCATTACAAGGGAATCGACCACCGGCTGCGGGAACACCTCATTACCCGGGAGATTTCCATTGGCGACTACGTACTTTCTGGCGGTGAATTGGCTGCTGCAGTAGTGACCGATGCCGTAATCCGCTTGCTTCCTGGGGCCATGAACGACGAGACCTCTGCCCTGTCGGACTCGTTTCAAGACAACTTGCTGGCTCCGCCGGTGTACACGCGTCCGGCCGAATTCCGGGGCTGGAAGGTGCCGGACTTGCTAACAAGCGGCGACACCAAATCCATTGATGTTTGGAGGCACCAACAGGCCCTTGAGCGCACCCGGCGGTTGCGTCCCGACTTGCTCAGCGGAGAATAAAAAAAACCGCCCGCGAATGCGGGCGGTTTTGCTTTTGTACAGAAACAGGCACAAAGACCCGTTTTGCATAAAAATGCTTATCGGCGACGGGCTTCTTTGATACGAGCCGCCTTGCCATTGAGTTCGCGCTGGTAGAAAATACGTGCGCGGCGCACCTTGCCTTCTTTGTTGATTTCGATTTTTTCCAAGTTCGGCATGTTCACGGGGAAAATCCGCTCCACTCCTACGTTGCCCGACATCTTGCGAATGGTAAACGTTTCGGTGGTTCCGGAACCGCGGCGCTGAAGAACGACCCCACGGAAAAACTGGGTACGGGTCTTTTCGCCTTCCTTGATTTGGTAGTACACCGTGATGGTGTCACCGGCTGCAAACTTAGGCAGCTCCTTGTTTTCAACGTACTTGTCTTGTACGTACTGAATCAGATCCATGGTCATGGGTCTTTAAAGATCACACGGAAGCAACATACACCGCTCTGGCCAGAGGTTGAGACCGAAAATTACCGCCGGATTGGAACCTGCCTCACGCAACGGGAGTGCAAATTTAAGAATTTTACCAGAATTGACCAAATGGGGAATTAAAGCACCACAAAAACGGTGCGCCGGTTCCGTTGCCGAGCCGCTTCGGTTGTATTGGGGACCAGGGGCTTCTTTTCTCCGTAGCCCTTGGCTTGCAGACGCGATGCCGCAATGCCGGCCGTTTGCAGTGCAACTTTAACCGCTTGGGCGCGTTGGCTGCTCAGTTCCAAATTGCGGACGTCGTCGCCCACGTCGTCGGTATGGCCCTGCACCTCCACCCGCAGATCCGGACGGGAGTGCAAGTACGTTGCAAATCCTTCAATCAAGGCCAAGGCGTCGGCGTTCAGAGCGGCCGAATTGGAAGCAAACTGGATGCTGTTCATGGCGTATTCGGTGGACTTTTGAAGCACCCGAGCCTCCAATTCGGCCTGAACAACGGGCGACTCTTTGGTATTTTCCTCGCTGATTACTTGGCCATTGAAAGCAGCTCCTTCTTGTACCACTTGAACCATGACCCGTTCGCCGGGAGCAAGCGCAACCACGTGGGCGTAGCGTCCATTTTCCTGGTCCACTTCGATTTTTTGCATTTCCTTGGAGCGCAGGCGCGTCAACTGGACT
>JBIIBX010000063.1:0-7944 GCA_044239185.1 Schleiferiaceae bacterium
TGGTCATCGACCGTTTGGTGGTAGAACCCGACAAACCGGACCGCTTGCGGCAAGCCGTGCAACTGGGCCTGAAACACGGCAAGGGGTCGGTCTCCGTGCTCCACTTGGGATCCGGAAAAGTGACGCCCTACAGCCGGCATTTGATGTGCCCCACCACCGGCGAGGCTGCCCCAGATCCCGAACCCAATACCTTCTCGTTCAACTCCCCCAAGGGCGCATGCCCGCGGTGCAACGGACTGGGCCAGGTGCGCGAAGTCGACTTGGACCTGTTGGTGCCGAACACGCAGTGGTCCATCAAACAAGGCGCGTTGGCCCCTTTGGCGGAGCAAAAAAAGTCGTGGATTCACCAGCAATTGGAGTGGATTGGACTGCGCTTTGGCTTCGACCTCAACACGCCGTGGGCCCAAATTTCCGCAGACGGCCAAACCGCCATCCTCTACGGAATCCAAGAAACCTTCGAGGTGCCCAACAAAGTTGTTGGGGTTACCCGTCGGCTTAAAATCGACTACGAAGGACTGGTTCCTTTCTTGACCACCATGGCGTCCGCCGAGGGCAACCGCTCGCTGCAGCGCTGGGCAGAGGCCTATCTGGTAGACAAAACGTGCCCCGGCTGCCAAGGCCAGCGGCTTCGGGCGGAAGCCCTGCAGTTCAAAGTGGCCGGCAAAACCATCGCCGAGCTCTCCAACTGGGACATGTCCACCCTGGCGCAGTGGTTGGAAACCGCAGAGGAATCCCTGCCCCCGGCCCAGCAAAAAGTAGGCAAAGAAATCTTCAAGGAACTCCGGGCGCGGATTGGGTTTTTGAACAACGTAGGCCTCACCTACCTGTCCTTGAACCGGGCCGCACGCAGCCTGTCCGGCGGGGAAGCCCAGCGCATTCGGTTGGCTACCCAAATCGGTTCCCAGCTGATGAACGTCCTGTACATTTTGGACGAGCCCAGCATCGGCCTGCACCAACGGGACAACCACCGTTTGATCCAAAGTTTGCAGCAACTCCGGGACGTGGGCAACACCGTCTTGGTGGTCGAACACGACCTGGACACCATGAAAGCCGCCGACCACATCATTGACATGGGGCCTCGGGCCGGAATCCACGGCGGTCGGGTGGTGGCCCAAGGAACCTTCGACGAAGTGGCTGCAGCCAACACCCTCACCGGGGCCTTTCTTCGCGGGGAAACCCACCTGCCGCAGCCTGCCGAACGCCGACCCGGCAACGGCCTGGAACTGATCCTCTCCGGCGCTACGGGCAACAACCTGCAAGACGTCACGGTGCACCTGCCTTTGGGCACGTGGACCTCCATCACGGGCGTGTCCGGCAGCGGAAAGTCGACGCTTATCAACGAGACCCTCTACCCCATCCTGGCGGCGCACTGCTACGAGTCGTTGAAAAAACCCATGCCCTACCGCGCCATCCACGGACTGGAGCACTTGGACAAGGTCATCGACGTGGACCAAAGCCCCATCGGCCGGACCCCGCGGTCCAACCCCGCCACCTACACCGGACTCTTCAACGAAATCCGCACCCTCTTTGCCCAGTTGCCCGAGGCCAAAGTCCGCGGCTACGCCCCCGGCCGGTTCTCCTTCAACGTCAAAGGCGGTCGCTGCGAAGTCTGCGAGGGAGACGGCATGCGCTCCATCGAGATGAATTTCTTGCCCGACGTGTACGTGCCCTGCGAGGCCTGCAACGGCAAGCGCTTCAACCGGGAAACCCTGGAAGTACGGTACAAGGGCAAAAGCATCTCCGACGTCCTCTCGCTGAGCGTGGAAGACGCCCTGCCGTACTTCGAGAATTTACCCAAGGCCCGCCGCATCTTGCAAACCCTGTTCGACGTCGGTCTGGGTTACCTCACCTTGGGCCAGTCGTCCACCACCCTTTCCGGAGGAGAAGCCCAGCGGGTCAAATTGGCCACCGAACTCTGCAAAAAAGACACGGGCCGCACCCTCTACATCTTGGACGAACCGTCTACGGGGCTGCACTTCGAAGACGTCCGCATTTTGGCAGGGGTTTTGCAACGGTTGGTAGACAAAGGGAACACCTTGCTCGTGATTGAACACAACACCGACCTTATCGAACAGTCCGACTGGGTGATCGATTTGGGGCCCGAAGGCGGCCGAGGCGGCGGAAAAATCGTAGCTTGTGGCACCCCCGAAGACCTGGCCCGCATGCCGGAGAGCATCACGGGCGGTTTCCTCTTTGGAGGAACGGCACCCAACTAAAAAAGAACGACCCGCATGACCAAAGAAAACGACCACCGCCTGCGCGAAGCGTTCAAACGCAAAACCTGGAACGAATCCAAAACCAACGACTCCTGGGCCATCTTTAAAATCATGGCCGAATTTGTAGAGGGCTACGAGCGCCTCTCCAAGATTGGCCCGTGCGTGAGCATCTTTGGATCTGCCCGCTTCAAAGAGGACAATCCGTGGTACGGACTGGCCACGGACATTGCAGAAAAACTGGCCAAAAAAGGCTACGGCATCATTTCCGGAGGCGGCCCGGGCATTATGGAAGCCGCCAACAAAGGCGCCAAAGCCGGGGGCGCGGCCTCCGTGGGGCTCAACATCGAGCTCCCCTTCGAACAGCACAACAACCCCTACATCGACCGGGACAAAAGCATCGACTTCGACTACTTTTTTGTGCGCAAAGTCATGTTTGTGAAATACTCCCAGGGATTTGTAGTCATGCCGGGCGGCTTTGGCACCCTGGACGAGTTTTTTGAGGCCATCACCCTAATCCATACCCAAAAAATTGCTCCCTTCCCCGTGGTCTTGGTGGGGCGCAGCTACTGGTCCGGATTGGTGGACTGGATCCAATCCACGTTGATCCAAGAGCACGCCACCGTGAGCGCCAAAGACATCGACCTCTTCCGCGTAGTAGACACCCCCGAAGAAGCCGTGGCCGTCATCGACGACTTTTACAGCAAATTTTTGCTCAAGCCCAACTTCTAAGGACGAAACGCCCGAAGCGTCCGGTGTTCTCCAGACGTCGTTACCACGTGCAGGGTATACCAGCCTGTTGCCGAAGGCCAGGCCACCGGTAGCTGGGTCCCTCCGGGGTGGTTGGCGTGCCCAACGGTGCGGCCCAAGGCATCCACCACTTGCACCTCGGCATAGGTTAACAGCGCCTCTGCCGTGCGCACCTGCCATCCCCCATTGCCCAAAACGGCATACACGGGCAACGCGGCGCCTTCCGGCAAACTCCACCAAATTGGCACCACCAAGGTATCTTGCGGACATCCTCCTGTCGACTTTAAAACCGGAATTTCCACGGGCTGTCCCCAGGGATTGATTCCCACCAAGGTGTCGTTGATGGACCCAAACCGGTGGTACCGGAAAGAGCCATCGGCCTCCACGCGCAAGGTATCCCCGGTGCTTTTCCACACGTAATCGATGGCGCTGCTCCCCCCTCCGCTGGCCTGGGTCCAGGGGACATACATGCCTTGCTGGTTGAAATCCACCACGGCCCAGCCGCCGTACCGGGTTACGTCGGGCCACTCTTCCTCCAACACCCACAGCCCAGACTCCATGTCGTTGACCAAAATGCGGCCGGAGTTGGCATACGGATACACGCTCCACGCGCCGTGGAAGTTGCCCCCGCTGAAAGGCGACGTGTCGTAGTACCCCACCAAAACGGGCCACTCGGGGCATTCGATGTCTTGCGCAATCACGCCAAAAGTATAGTAGGAGGTTACCAGGTGCTTCCCTTTGACGTGGGCGTTGTGGGGAATGATTCCGGTGCCCGGCTGGACTTGGTACCTCCAGAGTTCGGTGATGTTGTTCCAGTCGGACAGGTCGTAGGCCGTGATAAAGGCGTTTGCCTGTTCGTCCGTGGTGTAGAGCACCCGGCCGTCGTCGGAGAGCCAGCAGTTGTGGGCAAACTGGTTGGGCGTCTGGAAGGACTTGACCACCGTCGGGTTGGATTTGAGCACGCAATTGACCACCACAATGCCGTTCCACAGCGATGCAGCGTACAGGGTATCGTTGCGAACGTATCCGTCGTGGATGTAGTTGTTGTTGAAATGCCCCACGGCCACGGGGTTCCAGGGGTCGGTTCCGATGTCCAAAATCACGGCTCCGCCGGGACTCAGATTGCTCCCAAAAATATACAAAAAGCCTTTTTCGTCGGCGAACAAGGTGTGCGCCCGCTTGACCGTGTCAAATCCACCGGTGGGTTTCGGGACTGGAATAAACATTTTCTTGTAGCGGGGCGTCCCGTTGAGGCTGTCCAAATCCACAATAAGCAACCCCTCATTGGGAACAGGGCTACCGGTAGCCACGAAATCGTGCACCATGTACGCGTAGTGGCCCTTGACGCGGACTTCCCTCCAGGTGCTGTACACGCCCGGTACCCACAGTTTGTTGACGGGTTGCTGGGGGGTGGTGATGTCTGTGATGAGAAGACCGCGGTAATTTCCGGCGATGGCGTATTCCTTGCCGGTAGCGGTGTCGTTGTAGCCCCACAAACCGTTGTTGATGTTGGAGGCTCCTGTTCCCCACGCCGTTTGCGGATAATGCAAGACCGACCGCATGTTTAAGCTGTCGTTGTTGGGCTGGGAAAGGGCCGCCAAGGCATAGACCACCGCAAAAAGGGCGGTCAACCAGTATTTCAAGAATTTCCGCATGGGGGAAAATTAAAAGTCCAAAGTGATCTGTACCCCGGGGTCTCCGGTACCGTCGTCGAAATCCAAATCTACGCCCGACGCTGGCGGGGTTGCTGAGGATGCATCGCCAGGACTCGGTGCTGCACCTTCCGTGCCCTGCGAAGGGTTCTCCCCAGCGGCCTCCATTTCCGGTTGCCCTCCATCCTCTTCTTCGGGTTCCGGCAACTCCGGCTCAAAAACCGACACAGCCTGCACCGGCCACGCGCTGAGTTTGTTGCCCTGCGCCTTCCAGCCTTTGACCGCTATAAAATCCACGGCTTCAATCACCTCGGCGTCGCGGGATTTGTCTTTGACTTTCTTGAAGGAGACCGTCAACTGAGGCGCCGGATGGGTACTGAACGCCGTAAGTTGGCTGCCCGGAGCCTCGGAAATTAGCGTTACGCGCAAGTCGGAGTCGGACTCCATCACAAAGCGCTTTACAAAGTGGGCCGATTTGGCTGCATCCCAATACACCAGGGTCAAAGGAGCCTCGGGACGCCACTTTTCCCAGTACACCACTTCTTCGTCAAAATGCGTGGAAAGGTCGTACGAGTTCAGGCGGAAGACGCCGTTGGAACCGATGGTCAAAATTTTGTCGTCGCCGCGGAAGGCACCCAGCAAACGGCCGCGTCCTTCGTCGTTGAGGCGGCGCACCGTCTCGTCCAACCAGATGGAGCGCGCAGCCAGGGTACTCACACCCTTTTCTTTGAGCTCCACTTTTTTGATGGCGTACTTGGTCACGGTATTGCCCCGGGAGGAACGGCCGCGCACCGCCAGGGTGGAAAAATCCACATCGAATCGGAGTTTTTTGAGGGCCGCCATGGGCTTGAGGTGCACGGTCACCACCTCGGCTTCTCCGTTGGGGTTCGCGCTGAGGTACAGCACCTCGGACCCCTTGGTGCCTTGGGTGATGGGGTATTCGCGGTCCCGCGTGATTCCCGTAACGGTAAAGCGCTTCATGAAATTGGCGCCCTTGGTTCCGTCCCGGTAAATCGCGTTGTACACGGTGCGGTTGTCGCCTTTTTTGAAAACGTGGACGTACAGAATGTCCGTGCCTACGTAGGTTTTTTGGTCCACCTTGGTCACCACCAGGGTGCCGTCGTGCCGGATCACCAGCACGTCGTCCAGGTCGGAACAGTCGCAGACGTATTCGTCTTTTTTCAGGCCAATGCCCACAAATCCTTCTGCCCGATTGACGTAGAGTTTCTCGTTGGCAATGGCCACCTTGGAGGCCACCACGGCGTCGAACAAACGCAATTCCGTGCGCCGCTCCCGGCCCGCTCCGTATTTTTTGCGCAGGTCCTTGAAGTAGGCCACGGCGTAGGCCACCAGGTGCTCCAGGTGGTGCTTGATTTCGGCCATGCGGCCTTCCAAGGCCGCAATGTGGTCGTTGGCCTTGTCGGCGTCGAACTTGGAAATGCGCTTGATGCGAATTTCGGTCAGACGCACCAAATCCTCCTGGGTCACCGGGCGAATCAGGTGGCCAATGTGCGGCTTTAGGCCCGCATCGATGGCTTCCAAAACCGCCTCCCAGGTTTCGCATTCTTCGATGTCTCGGTAAATCCGGTTTTCGATGAATATGCGTTCCAACGAGGCAAAATGCCACTGTTCCCGAAGTTCGTGCAGCTGCACTTCCAATTCTGCCTTCAGAAGCTCCAAGGTATGGGCCGTGGACCGGCGCAGCAATTCTTTGACCCCAATAAAGACGGGCTTGTCTCCTTCAATCACGCAGCACAGCGGAGAAACCGACGATTCGCACGCGGTGAAGGCATACAGGGCATCGATGGTTTTGTCCGGGGAAATGTTGGGGGCCAAATGGACCACAATTTCCACGTGCTCGGCCGTGTTGTCTTCGATTTTTTTGACTTTGATCTTTCCCTTTTCGTTGGCCTTCACAATGGACTCCATCAAGGAGGCCGTGGTGGTTCCAAAGGGAATCTCCGTAATGACCAGGGATTTTTTGTCCGGGCTGGTGATCCGGGCACGCACCCGAATGCGGCCGCCCCGCTCCCCGTCGTTGTACTGGCTCACGTCGGCAATGCCGCCGGTGGGAAAGTCGGGGAAAAGGTCAAACGGCTTGCCTTGCAAAATGGCAATGGACGCGTCGATCAACTCCAAAAAGTTGTGCGGCAGCACCTTGGTGCTTAATCCCACGGCAATGCCTTCCACGCCTTGGGCCAGCAACAACGGAAACTTCAGCGGCAGGTGAATGGGTTCCTTGGAACGGCCGTCGTAGGAGGCCTGCCACTCGGTAATCTTGGGGTTGAAGGCCACTTCCAGCGCAAATTTGCTCAGGCGGGCTTCGATGTAACGCGGGGCTGCTGCGTTGTCCCCGGTCAAAATATTCCCCCAGTTTCCCTGGGTTTCGACCATCAAGTTCTTCTGTCCCAGCTGCACCAAGGCGTCTCCAATGGAGGCATCGCCGTGGGGGTGGTACTTCATGGTGTGCCCAATGACGTTGGCCACTTTGTGGAACCGACCGTCTTCCAATTCCCGGAGCGCATGGAACAACCGGCGCTGGACGGGTTTGAGACCGTCTTCCAACGCAGGAACCGCGCGTTCCAGGATGACGTAGGAGGCGTAATCCAAGAAATAATCCTGGTACATGGCGCGCACCCGGGACGGAGCGTCTTTGAGCGGAATCAATTCCGCCGTCTGCACTTCCAACTCCGGACCTTCGTCGTCGTCCAAGGAGGGAACCCCTGCAACCGCTTCGGTGTTGGACGCACGCTCTGCTCCTTCGGTATCTCCTGCGGGCGCGTTCGGCGCCTTTTCCAGGCCGTCGGCAGCGGCATCGTCCGCCGCAAAATCGTTCAAATCGTTCGTGCTCATACCGCCGCTTCGTCCAATTCTACCCGCAGGTTTTCAATAATGAATTCCTGGCGTTCGGGGGTGTTTTTGCCCATGTAGTATTCCAACAAGGTGTCAATCTGCTCTTTGCCCAGCATGACGGGTTCCAAACGGATATCTCCTCCAATAAAGTGCTTGAATTCGCCCGGCGAAATTTCTCCCAATCCCTTGAATCGGGTGATTTCCGGACGGGGGCCCAAGGCAGCAATGGCGGCTCGACGTTCTTCGTCGGAGTAGCAATAGGTGGTCTTTTGCTTGTTCCGTACGCGGAACAAAGGCGTTTGCAAGATGTACAGGTGGCCTTCCTGCACCAGTTCGGGGAAGAATTGCAGGAAGAACGTGATCAAAAGCAAGCGGATGTGCATGCCGTCCACGTCCGCATCCGTGGCGATAACCACGTTGTTGTAACGCAGGTCTTCCAGGCCGTCCTCGATGTTGAGTGCCGCTTGGAGCAGGTT
>JBIIBX010000065.1:0-7934 GCA_044239185.1 Schleiferiaceae bacterium
AATGTGGTAACCGGAAATGGATACCGAATAGAAATTGCGGACCTGGTGCCGGATGAAATACTCTTGTACGTCGCCCATCAACCGCAATGCAAATTCGGTCGAGAAAATGCAGGTGTTTTGGGCTTGGTCTTCTTTGAGGATGTCCGCTTGCACGGTACCCCGGACGGTGGAAAGGGCCTCGGCTTTCAACCGGCCGTACACCTCGGCGGAGAGCACTTCGTCGCCGGTAACGCCCAGCAGGAGCAGCCCCAGTCCGTCGTTGCCTTCGGGCAAATCGCCGTGGTACTGCGGACGGGTTAGGCCTTGCGCCTCGTACTTGGCGTGCAAGATCTTCTCGACGTCGCCCTCCAAGCCGTTGGCGCGGATGTACTTTTCGCAGGTTTGGTCAATGGCCGCATTCAAGAAAAAGCTCAGCAGCATAGGTGCCGGACCGTTGATGGTCATGGACACCGAGGTAGACGGGTTGCACAAATCGAACCCGCTGTAGAGTTTTTTGGCGTCGTCCAGGCAGCAAATACTCACCCCTGCGTTGCCAATTTTGCCATAAATGTCAGGTCGACGGCCGGGATCGTTTCCGTACAAGGTCACGGAGTCAAAGGCCGTTGACAAACGCTTGGCGGGCATGCCCAAGGAAACGTAGTGGAAACGCTTGTTCGTTCGTTCGGGTCCGCCCTCTCCCGCGAACATGCGGGTGGGGTCCTCGCCTTCGCGCTTGAACGGGAAAAGTCCAGCGGTATAAGGGAATTCTCCGGGAACATTTTCTTGGAGCATCCAGCGAAGCAGGTCGCCCCATCCTTGGTACGACGGGGTTACTACCCGGGGAATGCGCTGCTGGGAAAGGGAAAGCGTGTGCGTGGGGACCTCAATGGCCTTGCCGCGCACGTAGTACACGTAGTTCTCCGCCTTGTACTTTTCCCGTACTCCCGGCCACGCCATCAAAGCGTCCCACAGGTGCGGGTCCAAGTCGCGCTTTTTGCGGTCCATTTCTTCTTGGACGCCCTTGATCAGGCGGTCCGCATCTTCCATTCGGGACGAACGGAGGACTTCGATGGTGCCGTGGAGGGCATAGAGCTGGTCCGCAACCGCCGCTTGTTCCTGCACCCAGCGGTCGTAGGCGCGGTTGTTTTCGGAAATTTCAGACAAATAGCGCGTGCGGTGCGGCGGAATGACGTAAATCTTTTCGGACTGTTCTTCCGTAAGGGCCAAGTGCGAAGCCAGCTCCGTGCGACCCGACTTTTGGGCCACCGCGGCCATGACGGCCACGTAGAGCCGGTTGGTTCCGGGGTCGTTGAATTGGCTGGCCATGGTGCCGTACACGGGCATGTCGTCCAAGGAATCCTCCCACCGGTTGTGGTTGCGTTGGACCTGTTTTTTCACGTCGCGAATGGCATCCAGGGCACCGCGTTTGTCGAATTTGTTCAACGCAATGAGGTCGGCAAAATCCAGCATGTCGATTTTCTCCAACTGGGTCGCCGCACCGTATTCCGGCGTCATGACGTACAAAGAAACCGTGCTGTGTTCCAAAATTTCGGTATCGGATTGGCCAATGCCGCTGGTTTCCAAAATCACCAGGTCGTACCCCGCGGCTTGCACAATTTGGACGGCTTCGGACACGTGTTTGCTGAGGGCCAAATTGCTTTGGCGGGTGGCCAGAGACCGCATGAACACGTTTTTGTGCTTGATGGCATTCATCCGAATGCGGTCGCCCAAAAGGGCGCCACCGGTCTTGCGTTTGGAGGGATCCACGCTTATCACCGCCAATTTTTTCTCGGGAAAATCGGTGGTAAAGCGGCGAACCAACTCGTCCACCAAAGAGGATTTTCCTGACCCACCGGTTCCGGTAATGCCCAATACAGGGGCTCCGTTGGCCAGAGCACGTTCAGCCACTTGGCTGCGCACCCGGGCATACACATCGGCGTAATTTTCCGCGCAGGAAATCAACCGCGCAACGGCTCCTGGTGCGTCGGTGTTTAGGTGTTCAAATTCGGTGGTTAATTCGTTCCCCAGGGGAAAATCGGACTTTTCCAACAGGTCGTTGATCATGCCTTGCAATCCCATGGCTCGGCCGTCGTCCGGGTGGTAAATGCGGCAAATACCGTACCCCTGGAGTTCTGCAATTTCCGAGGGAAGTATGGTTCCTCCCCCGCCGCCGAAAATCCGAATGTGGCCGGCTCCTTTTTCTTGGAGCAGGTCGTACATGTATTTGAAATATTCGTTGTGCCCCCCTTGGTACGACGTCATAGCAATGGCATTGGCGTCTTCTTGGATGGCCGTATTGACCACTTCTTCCACGCTGCGGTCGTGTCCCAAATGGATGACCTCTGCGCCCGAAGCTTGCAGAATGCGGCGCATGATGTTGATGGAAGCGTCGTGTCCGTCAAACAGCGAGGCCGCCGTTACAATGCGAATTTTATTCTGAGCGTGGTAAGGGGTTGGATTTTCCATGCCTCAAAGATAACGCACAGCCCCGCAAGGCCGGGCTTGGTTCCTGACCTTTCCAGCGGCTTTTGGCTCCTTACGCCGCCCTGCAAGCCTGTCTCGGCGCGATGGAAATTCCGCAAAGACCGGGGGCTCTCAAAGAATGTCCAACAAGGACCGCAGGTGGTGTACTTCGTGGGTAGGGCGGTAGGAAGTAGACGGCAATACGCGCTCTGGATTGTAATACACCTGGTCCATGCCCGCGGCTGCGGCTCCCAACACGTCGGCCTCCCACCCGTCGCCAATAAGAATGGAAGATTCGGGGGAGGCTCCAGCGGCCTGCAAGGCCGCCTCAAACACCACGGGAGCGGGTTTGTAGGCCCCCACCTCTTCCGACGTCGTTACGGTCTTGAAGAAGGGTTTTAGGCCGCTGCACTCCATTTTGACGGCCTGGCTTTCCGGAAATCCATTGGTGATAATATGCAGCGGGTACTTTTGACTCAAGGCCGAAACCACGTGGGCCGCTCCGGGCATCAAGCCTTTTTGGCGAGGCGTTCGCCGCACAAAATCCACTTCCATCTGCTCCGACAGGTTACTCCGCTCCACATGGGCCAAATGCGGCAGTGCTTCTTCCAGCAACAACCGAAACCGCATTTGGCGCACTTCTTCCTTTGTCCGACGCCCTTCTCGGAGCTCTTTCCAAAGGGAAGCGTTCAAAAACTCGTACCGATCCAACGCTCGCTCCACGGGCAATCGAGGATCCTCCGGCACCAGGTATTCCCGGTACATCTGCTCAAAAACCAAGCGGCTGTTGGATTTAAAATCCCACAGCGTGTGGTCCAGGTCAAAGAATACGTGGCGGTAGGTTTTCATCGGAGCGCAGTTTGGCAGATCGGGGCGTCCCAAAGGTAGTCCCCGCACATCTCTGCGCGGGAAGTTGATCCTTATTCTTCCATCCAATCGGGCGGGAAACCGACCAAATACACCCGTTCCGACGCTCGGGTTATGGCGGTGTAGTACCAACGCAAATACGCCACTTGGTCGTACCCTTCGGGTTCATACGGCTGTTCCACAAATACCGACTCCCATTGGCCGCCTTGGGCTTTGTGGCAGGTTATGGCGTAGGCAAATTTCACCTGCAAAGCATTTAAATACGGATCTCGGTCCATGGCCGCTCGCCTTTGCCGGACCGTTGGCAGGTGGGCATACTCCTCTTGAACCCCCTGGTACCGCGAAGCCGATTGCTCCACCGTTAAAGCCGGACCATCGGTGTCCAATGCATCCAACACAATTTTGGCCTCCACCGGCGCATCATCGGGGCGATCCAGCCACCGCAAAGAGGCCTGGGCAAAGGTCAGACCGTACTTTTCTTCGTGGTCCACAAGCCGCACAATCTCCAGCTGATCGCCGTTGGCCAAAAACCCAGCCGGATGGGACGCTTCCAACCAGTGGTAGTTGTTCTTAACCACCATCACGCGGTCGCCCGTTGCCAATCGCTCTTCCAGTCCCAAAATACGGGCCCGAATTTGCCGGTTGTACAACACCGCGCGTTTGTTTCCTTTGGTGATAAAGACCGACTGGTCGGGGCGACCCAAAAATGCGCGCTCCAAGGCATCCAAAACCGCGTTGCTGTCTTCCAAACGAACAAAGTCCGGGGCATTTTGCTGAAGCGGGAACCGTATTTTTTTGCTCTGAAGTGCCTGCCGAATCCGCGTTGCATTCACCAAAACGGTGGAGGTTTTGGCTTGGCGAAGCACTTCGGTCAACCGTCCCTCCATCACCTCCAATCCATGCTTCTGGCGCAGCTGGCGAAGATCCAGCGCCGGGCTGTCCTCTTCACCTACTGGGGGCAGCTGGGCACTGTCTCCCAACAGGATCAACCGGCATTGGGTGCCGCTTTGGACAAATCGGATCAAATCCTCCAGCAACGAGGACCCCGCGAGGCCATCCCCCGGCCGGTCGGAAAGCATGGACGCCTCGTCCACAAAAAAGACAGCTCGTTCCAACGGATTCTCCCGAAGAGAAAACGTCACACCCCCGTTGGCCCGAGGCACCGCGCGGTAAATGATTCGGTGTACCGTAAAAGCACGGCGCCCGGTGCGTTCTGCAATGACTTTGGCTGCACGCCCAGTGGGAGCAAGCAGGACCGACCGAAAGCCCAATGGAGGCAACAACGCCGCCAAGGTCCGCAACCACGTCGTCTTGCCGGTACCCGCATACCCCGTCAGCAAAAAAACCCGTTCCCGGGGGTCTTCCGTCAAGAAATGCGCAAAGGTTCGGACTGCCTGAACTTGCCCATCCGTTGGCGATAAACTCCAACCCTCCAGCAATTTTTGCTCCCATGTATTAAGGTTCGAGGTAGACACGTGTGTGGGTTGTTTTTTTGTGTAATTTCGGGGCTCTAAACTAAACATCGCATGAATCCGCGAATTCTTCTTAGCATCCGAGTGGTATTGGGCATTGCAGCCCTGGTTTTGAGTTACAAAGTGTACCGAATTATCGCTGAGCCGGTAGAATTTGCCTCGCTGAAGGAGTTCCGGTACGACGCAACGAAGGTACGTCTGGAACAAATCCGCGAAGCCGAGTTGGCCTACAAAGAGAAATTTGGCGAATACCAAGGAGACTTGAATCTCTTGATTGAATTTGTTGCCAACGGCCAGGTACCCATTGTATTGCGCAAGGATTCTTCTTTCACCTACTACGACCGTGTCTACCAGCAAGACATGAACAAGGATACCGTTATCCTCCGTAAAATTGGAGACGCACCCGTTATTCAGAAACTGCAGCAAAAGCCCGACCTTTTTGGTGCGGACTTCAAAGCCGAAGACCTACGGTTCATCCCTTTCTCGGCCCAAGTATCCTTTGAACTGGCGGCCGACAAAATCGACCGAAATGGGGTGTCTGTGCCTGTTTTTGAGGCCAAAGCTCCCAACGAAGCCATCTTCCACGACGTAATGGACACGTACAAGTCGTTGATTAAAGACCTGCCTATCCCCTTTTTGGCCATTGGGTCGCTTGCTGAACCTACCTTAAGTGGTAACTGGAAATAAAGACCAATCTCCTTTGATCTGGTGGACCAGCGCTGACCATTCAGCGACTGACTCCCACTGCAGCATTTGCCTAGCCCTGGACGGCGATCGTCCTACCTTCTTGCTTTCCTCGGGTTCTACTCCTGTACTTCTTGGCGCTATAGGGAACGGACTTTGGCCTGAATTCCTGCGCGTAATTGCTCCCTTGGTAGCCGAAGACCTGGTGTATGCCTTCCCGTCCCGCTGGAGCACCCTGCTGCCCGAAGCATTGCATGCATTGGGCCGTTCTGAGGAACTGATTCATTCCCTGGGAGGGGATCCAAAAAGCGTTCGGGAATACCACTGCCTAAAGCAAAATGTCCACGTGGTCTACCAACCGGAGATTCCCGGCGAAATCCAGAACTGGCTTCCCCGTGTGGCTGCTTCTCGGACAATCCAATTCCCTTCAGAAGCACTCGATTGGGAATTCCCGTCTCTTGCCTCCGGTCGCCATGTGGTGGTGCACCTTTTTCCTTCCTCCCTGCAAATTAGCGCCTTTGACCACACAGGGAAACTTGTGTTCTCGAATCGATTCGACGCCCAAAATGCGAACGATGCCCTCTATGCACTGGGCCTGGTGTACGAGCACACCGGATGGAGCGGCTTGGAAGCCCCTCTTTTTTGGCATGGAAGCCGTCCGGATTGGGACACCATTCAGCAAGGCATGTCGGCATTTGTTTTGGATATCAAACCGCTGTCTCCGCCCAAAGCCTTACCGGAAGCACTGGGCGACTGGCGGTCTCACCCCTCTTTACAATCCCTCTTTAGACTCTGGTTATGCGCATCGTAGCAGGAAAATGGCGCGGCAAGCAACTGGCTGCCCCAAAAAGCTTACCGGTGCGTCCCACCACAGACATGGCCAAAGAAGCGTTGTTCAATCTCCTCCGTAACCATTTGGATTTTGAGCACATTCGCGCCCTTGACCTGTTCACAGGCACTGGAAACCTGAGCTATGAGTTGGCCTCACGGGGATGTCCTTCCATCACCTCGGTGGACCAATCGCGGGATTGCATTCGCTTTGTTCAAAAAACAGCAGCCCTCCTTCCTACAACCGCTATTTCTGCTGTCGCTTCAGAGGCTACCGTCTTTTTAAAGCGGAGCCCGTCCCAATGGGATCTCATCGTGGCAGACCCTCCTTTTGATTTTGATCGATACACCGATTTGATTGACGGGGTATTGGTTGGCCAACGTTTGACCCCCACGGGCCTATTCGTCTTGGAACATGGGCAATTTACCTCTTTTGAGGACCATCCCCACTGCTTTGACACCCGAAAATACGGCAACGTGCGCCTCTCGTTTTTTCAACCTTTGCCCCGCGAAGGTTCTATTCAGCCGTAAAAAAGGGGTTGCAGCCTATCGGGTTCGGTAAGCAGGGCACGAAAGTCTCCTCTGGCGTCTGCTCCCATTTTTTATCAAACAGACAATCAGACGAACGTCCCTTTAGAACAACCCCAAGTCCGACAACGCAATCCGGTTGAATTGCTCCAGGGCTTTCGCCCGGTGGCTTATTCTTTGTTTTTCGGACGGATGCATTTCCGCGAAAGTTCGCCCGTCGCCTTCGGTAGGCACAAACAGGGCATCGTACCCAAATCCAGCGGACCCGCGTTCTGAAGCAGCAATTGTTCCGTGCACCTCGCCCCGAACCTGTACCCGTATGCCCTGGTGCACCCAGGCCAATACACAGACAAAATAGGCGGGTACCTCGTGCCCACCCAACTCAATCAATAATTTTTGCCGGTTTTCCGCATCGGTGGCTTGGGGCCCCGCATACCGCGCACTCCAAACCCCTGGAGCGCCCTGAAGCGACGGCACAACCAATCCCGAGTCATCGGCCAATGTGGGTAGTCCGGTGCCCTCAAACCCTTGCAGCGCTTTGCTGTGGGCATTTCCTTCAAAGGTGGTTTCGTCTTCCACCAACTTACCCCCGTTCCACCCTCCTTCGGTCAAAGTCATCCATTGGAATCGATGATCCAAAAAGGGGGCAATCTCCTCCACTTTGTGAGGATTCTGGGTGGCTAACACACAAGGGAACCGCATTTGAACGTGTATTATCGCTTAATCGGAGAAACCGTTTCCACGGCCCCTTCGCCATTCCGTAATTTTTCTGGAAGCTTATCTAAAATTTGACTGGCCAATGCCTCAATGGCCTTTCGCTTGGGAGAACCTTCGGCAAAAACCAAGGAAATCTGCCGGACAGGACGCGGCTCTGCAAGCGGTTTTATTCGCGTCTTTTGAACCGACGGCAAATCCAACGTGGCCAAATACGGGAGCAACGTCATGCCCAAGCCAGAATCTGCCAGACGAATCAAGGTTTCGAATTGTCCTGACTCCACGTGCACCCTTCCCCCTTTTAGCCCTTCTGCACCGCAGAGAGTCATGGTTTGTTGGCGAAAACAGTGCCCTTCTTGCAACAACAACACATCGTTTGATTGCACCAATTCCGACCGG